>NZ_JBPGXG010000065.1:0-24232 GCF_056755255.1 Monashia sp. HAY1-5C
CCCCCCCCCCCCCCCCCCCCCCCCCTTCCCCAACCAAAAGCCAGCACACTAGATGTAGCTCCGTCTCGTGGGCTCGGAGATGTGTATAAGAGACAGGGGTCGGGGCGGCCGGGGCCGCGGCGCTGCCGAAGGTCACCTGCTGGGTGAAGGAGAACGGCGTCGTGCCAGCGGTGCCCTTGACCGTGTAGGCGTGGCGTCCGGTCATGGCGTTCGGCACCCGGACCGACAGCTGCACCTGGCGGTTGAGCGCCTGGGCCGAGGTCTGGAACGCCGAGGTGACGGCGGCGGCGTTGTCCGCCGCTGCGACCGAGCCACCGTTGGTCGAGGCCAGACGCTGCAGGGCGGCGCTCGCCGTCGCCTCCTGGGTCTTGAAGCGCACGACGTCGACACGGACGCCGGCCTGCCGCAGCTTGGTGATGGTGTTGGCGAGTGCCCTCGCGGGGTCCTTGGCCATGGTGTCGGCACCGTCGCTGAGCAGGACGATGCTGCGGTCACCGGTGGTGCCGAGGGCCGTCACGGCGTCCTGCACGCCCTCGTACAGGCTGGTGTCGCCACGGGAGTCCAGCCCGTCGACGACCCGGAGAGCCGCGGCCCGGTCGAGGGTCGGCGGCAGGTCGACGCCCGCGGTGTTCGCGAACGAAGCGACCCCCACCTTGACGTCCGCGGGAACCGTGCGCAGGTAGACGGCCGAGGCCTTGCGCACGGTCAGCATGCCGGCCACGCCCATCGAACCGCTCGTGTCGATGACGAGCATCGCCTTGCGGTCGCGCTTGGGCGCCTGCTTGACGGTCACGGGGTACTCGGTGCCGTCGATGGTCACCTTGAGGCTGGCCGGGTCGACCTGGACGTCGGACTTGCTCCGGATCGTCAGGACCCCGGTCATGGTGGCGGCGCCCGCGGACGTCGTCCCGGTGACGCTGCTCAGCCCGACGGTGACGGGGTCGTCGGCGTGCGCGGCCGTGGGCAGGACGAGCAGCCCGGCCATCGCGGCGGCGAGGACGAGCGCGAGTCGGCGACGGACGCTGCTCACAGCCCGGTCCGTGCGAACAGGGAAATCGGCAGCTCGACACCGACGTCGGCGAGGTCCTGCGCGAACTTCGGGCGGATGCCGGTGGGCTGGAGCGTGCCGAGGAACCGGCCGTTCTCGTCGCGACCCGCGCCGTAGTTGAAGGTGAAGATGTCCTGCAGCGTGATGACGTCGGACTCCATGCCGACCACCTCGGAGATCGCGGTGATCTTGCGCGAGCCGTCCTTGAGGCGCGACTGCTGCACGATGAGGTCGACGGCGCCGGCGACCTGCTCGCGGATGGCGCGCACCGGCAGCTCGACGCCGGCCATGAGGACCATCGTCTCGAGACGGGCCAGGCTGTCGCGCGGGCTGTTGGCGTGGACGGTCGTGATCGAGCCGTCGTGACCGGTGTTCATGGCCTGGAGCATGTCGAGCGCGGCGCCGTCACGGATCTCACCGACGATGATGCGGTCGGGGCGCATGCGCAGGCAGTTCTTGACGAGCTCGCGGATCGAGATCTGGCCGCGGCCCTCGATGTTGGCCGGGCGAGCCTCGAGACGCAGCACGTGGTCCTGCTGCAGCTGGAGCTCGGCGGCGTCCTCGATGGTGACGATGCGCTCGTCGTGCGGCAGGAAGGAGCTGATGACGTTGAGCGTCGTCGTCTTTCCGGAGCCGGTACCACCGCTGATGATGATGTTGCGGCGGCCGCGGACACAGGCCTCGAGGAAGTCGCGGACCATCGGCGTGAACGTGCCGAACGAGATGAGGTCGCGGTCGTTGAACGGGTCGGCGGCGAACTTGCGGATCGTCAGCATGGAGCCGTCGAGGGCGATCGGCGGCACGACGGCGTTGACACGCGAGCCGTCGGGCAGACGGGCGTCGACCATCGGGCTCGACTCGTCGACGCGGCGGCCGACGCGTCCCACAATCTTGTCGATGGTGCGCCGCAGGTGCGCCTCGTCGTTGAACCGGGCCTCGACGGGGAAGAGCTTGCCGTCGCGCTCGATGTAAATGTCGTCGGGGCCGTTGACCATGATCTCGCTGACCTCCGCATCGCGGAGGTAGGGCTCGAGGGGCCCGTGGCCGAGGATGTCGTCGCTGACGTCCTGCGCGATGCGCGTCCGGTCGGAGTGCGACAGCGGCGTCTGCTCCGAGTCGATGACGTCCTGGAGGGTCTGGCGCACCTGCGCGGCGAGCTCGCTCTCGGCCAGGTGCGGGTCGTACAGGCGCGGGCCGAGCGACTCGACGAGCGCCGCGTGGACACGCTCCTTGACCGTCGCGAAGGGGTCGGCGTTTCGACGCCGGCCCGCGGCGTCGCTGCCGCGGTGCTGGCCGTTGATGCCGGGCTCGGCGACCTGGGTCGCCGCGCGCGCCCGGTCGAGGCGGTCTGCCAGGTTGCTCATCGCTTGCTCCTCAGGAGTCCGAAGCTGCTGCGCTTCGCACCGTTCTGCATGTCCTCGCCGAAGCGGCGTCGGATCTCGTTGTCGGCGAGGTCGCGGATCGCCATGGACACCGGGTTGCGCGGCTCGTCGAGGACGAGCGCGACACCGCGGTTGACCGACGCCGGGACCGTGAGGCTGTTCGGCACGTTGGCCGAGATCGGGGTCTTGAGCGCGACCTCGACGTCGTCGGGCTTGAGCCCCACCTTGGCGTCGGAGCGGTTGAGCACGATCGTCCGGGACTCCTTGGAGGCGCCGAGCGTGTCGAGGGTGTTGATCGCGATGCGCAGGTTCTTCACGGCGGGGATGTCGAGCGTCGCGATGAGGACGGTCAGGTCGCTGACGTCGAAGGCGGCCAGCACGTGCTCGGTGAAGGACGGCGGCGTGTCGACGAGGACGTAGTCGTAGAGGCTGCGGGCGTCGCGGAGCAGCTCGACGATGACGTGCGAGGGCACCCGGTCGGCATCGGCCGGGTCCGCGGGGGCCGCGATGACGTCGAGACCGCTCTCGGGGTGCGTGGTGACGACCGACGCGATGCCGGCCTCGTCGAGGTGGCCGGCCATCGCGACGACGTCGCGGACCGAGCCGCGCGGCTGCAGCTGGAGGCTGATCGCGACGTCGCCGAACATGAGGTCGAGGTCGACGAGCAGCGTCTTGGCTCCCGTGGAGGCCAGGTAGGTGGCCAGGTTGGTCGACATCGTCGTCTTGCCGACACCGCCCTTGGCGGAGAAGACGGTGATGACCTTGCCCTCGCGGCCGCCCCCCATCGCGCTGTGACCGGACAGCTGCTGCGTCAGCGCCGTCGAGCGGCGGACCGCGTCGGCCAGCGCCGTCTGGTCGTCGGCCTGGACGACCTCCCGGACGCCGCTGCGCAGGGCCTGCGCGAGGGCCGTCACGTCGAGGCGGTGGCGGAGCAGGATGACGCCGAGCTCGGGCCGGTCGATGCGCTCGCGCTCGGCCAGCTCGCAGGCGAGGTCGAGGTCGATGTCCGGGCCGATGATGACGAGCGCGTGGTTGCGGTCCTCCTCCAGGGCCCGGCTCACCCGAGGTCCCGACGTGAGCAGGAGCGCGTCGGCTCCGATGGCGAACCGGTACGTGTCGACGGCGTTCGGGTCGAAGTCCCAGAGGATCGTCATTGCGAAGTCACCGCATCTCTCAACTGGAGGTCCGTGACCTCCTGCTTCGGGTCGATCTGGACGTCAGAGCCTCGAAGAGCAGCGTAGAGCGTTCGGTTCTGGATTCCGTGGATGAGCAGTGGGGCGTCCGTCGGCTTGACCGCGACCGTCACGAGGAAGCCGCCGGCGGCCCCCTGAGCCGTCGGTGACTGGCCTTCCGGCACGGGCTGGGCCGCCGCGCCCGCGAGGGGCGCGTCACCCATGGCGATCACCTGCACGTCACCCATGAGGAGGCTGGTGCCCTTGACCTGGTTCTCGTTGAGGATCTTGGCCTCGGGCGTGTCACTGAGGTCCTTGATCTGGTAGCTCTGGTAGATCGCGATGTGCGAGCCGGGTGTGACGAACTTGCCGACGCGTGCCGGGTCGGACAGGGACAGCGACACCGCGAGCATCCCGCTCGGCACCTCGATGGCCTTGGTGCCGGCCGGCTGGGTGCTGAACCGGGCCGCGAGCAGGTACTCGCCGGCCTGGATGTCGTTGACGGCGAGGAGCGCGTTGTTGTCGGCGTTGACCTCCTGGAGGGCGCCGACCGGCACGGCCTTGGCCGGGACGCTCGTCTGGGCGATGAGGCCGGTGCGTTGCGCGTCCTTGAGGGTCGTGCCCGCCGGGATGAGCTTCTGCGCGACCCACACCGGGGCCGGCGCCTGCTCGGCGATGGCACGCTCGTCGGCGCTGCGCGCGTACATGATGACCAGCGCGCCGCCACCCACGGCCAGCACGACGGCCACGAGGATGGCGAGAATGCGACGGTTCATGAAGGGCTCCCCCCGACTAGCTGTGATGCGTTGAGACGTTCGTGGTGCCGTCAGCCCGCGGGCAGGACGACGTAGGCTCCGAAGTTGTTGCCCGACGTGGGCGGCACGATGGTGCCGGCCCGGTCGAGAGTCCCGGTGACGTACCACCCGGACAGGCACCGGTCACCGCCGGTGCACGGGACGGTCCCGCTGAGCAGGCTCGCGGCCTCCTGGGAACCACCGACCTTGTAGCCGGTGAGGTAGAACTTCGACCACCCGACGACGTGGTAGTAGGAGTTCGAGCCGCCACCGCTGGCCCCGGTGCAGTCCGGGTAGCCGGAGATGCCGCCCGTCGGCAGCGACCCCGCCTTGACGAGGCAGTCGAAGATCGGCAGCTCGACGACGGTGCCGCGCAGGGCCGCGACGGCGTCGTAGCAGCCGCTCGGCGGCGAGCTGCCGGCGTCGATCTGGGCCCAGTCGTTGATGCTGACGTTCGCCTGGCAGTTGCCGGCGCTGTCGACGACGTAGCCGAAGCCGCCGGCGGTGTCCTTGCCGTTGATCGCGCAGGGGGCCACCGTCGTGCTCTTGAGCATGATGGTGATCTCGGCGCTGCTGGCCGGCCACGGGGTCTGTCCCGCCGACGAGCCGTACCCGGGCCACGGCGAGCCGGGCGGAGTCTGGTAGACCGTGCCGCTGCTCGTGTTCCGCTTCCACTCGCACTCGGACACGACGATGGGCACCTTGGCGGTGTACTGACCGGGCGATCCCCAGGCCGAGCGCGCACAGGCGTAGACGGTGCTGCCCGAGCTGTTCGTCAGGGCGCGGGCGAAGGGGGTGAGGACCGTGGTGCCGCTCGAGGTCTCGGTCCGCGTCTTGGTCTCGACGTACGGGATGCCGGAGACGAGCCAGCCCGGCTTGGGCGTGCACTTGGTCAGGCTCGTGGCGTCCGGGGTCTCGCAAGCCGTCGTGATGCTCGTGACCGCGGAGGCACACACGCTGGACACCGAGGACAACCCGTCCTTGGCGTTCGCGTTGGCCAGCGGCTTGACCGCGGTGGCGGCGTTGGCGTCGCTGCAGGCCGCGTTGTTCGTCGCGCACATCTGCGCCAGAGCCATGGCGGAGGCGTCCGCGCCGTTCTGCAGCTGGCGTCGCTCCGACATGATGGAGCCGATGTCGACGCTGATGGCCAGCGAGCCCATGATGACGCCGGTGGCGACGAGGATGCTGACGATGACCGCCACGGCACCCGCGTCGTGACGCTGACGAAGACGACGGTTCACCCTCCGCATCGCATGACTCCTGTCGCAGCCACGGGGCCGGACAGGCCCCAGTTCCCCCCGACGAGGCGAATCGCCGGACCCATGATGATCCAGTTGAACGTCGCCGTCACCGTCACCGACGCGTTGGCGGTGGAGCCGGCGGAACACGTCACGACGCCCGGGACGGCGAGGCCGGGCACGCCGACCGCCGCAGCGGATGCACGCTGGGTGATGGCCGTCATGTCGGTCGCCGCGGGGTTGGGCAGCACGACCGCTGCGCGCACGCCTTCACGGCTGGCGTTCGTCACCTGGATCTGGGTGAAGAAGTAGCGGCCGAAGTCGACGATCCCGGCGATGACGAGAAACAGCACGGGAAGGACGATCGCGAGCTCCACGGCGGCCGCGCCGCGCTCACCTCTGGCCATGCCAGACCGCCCTCCCCGTGCCGGATTTTGCGCTTTGTGTCGTCCACGGCCCCCCGGCGTGGACGTCGTGCTCAGACTTGCGCCGCGACGTTGTTGAACGTCGTCGACAGGTTGTTGCCCAGCAGCGAGACCGCTGCGATGATCACGACGGCGATCAGGGCAACCATGAGGCCGTACTCGACGGCCGTCGCTCCCCGGTCCCCGTTGAGACGGGCCTGGATCCTGGATGCGAGCTTGGTCATGTAATGCGCTCCTCGAACGTTGCGGATGAGTGCCAGACGTCATGCTGGTGCGTGGCAGCCCGTCTCCCGACGAACGAGCCGTGGTCGGGCGCCGGCCGGGTTCGGTCGGCGCCCATCACCAGGTCAGACCTGGGTCGCGACGTTGTTGAAGGTCGTCGACAGCTTGTTCCCCAGAAGCGACACGGCCGCGATGATCACGACGGCGATGAGGGCGACCATGAGGCCGTACTCGACGGCGGTCGCGCCCTTCTCGCGGTCCATGGCCCGGCTGATACCCGTCTGGAGCTTGGCAGCAAGCTTCGTCATTGTTCATTCCTCCCAGTGGTGCAGGGCCACCCGATGTGCCCCCCGCTGAACAGAGATTAGGTGGGCGTTGACGCCCTGTCCTGAAAATGCTTGAAGTTCCCATCACCAACCCAAAGAGGTGTCAACCGGACGCGCCGGGTGGCAGGGTTTGAGCTGCTGAGCGGGACGCCGGCCGCCAGCGCGCCGTGACGCCGGACGAGGAAGGGAGCACCGATGTCGGGGGACACGCCTCCCACGCACGACCGCTCCCGGCTGCGTGTCAGCGGTGCACCGGCGCCGGCCGTGGACGTCGCGTGCGCGGCCGTCTTCGTCCTGCTCGTCGCGGGAGTCGCGGCGGTGGCGACCACCGGCTCCGACGCCTTCTGGCCCGTGGCGCTCGGGGACCGCATCCGTGCGTCGGGATCGGTGCCCGAGGGCGTGCCGTTCGCCGCTGCGCCGACCTCGGGATGGGTGAACACGACGGCCCTCGGCCAGCTCGTTCTCTCGGTCGTCGGTAGCGCAGGAACGCTGGGTCTCCTTGCGGCACAGGTGGTTTCGGTGGCGGTTACTCTCGGCCTGGTGGCTTGGGACGCGCTGCGCCGCGGTGCGCCGGCCGCGCGCACCGCCCTCGTCCTGACCGTGCTGGCCATCGGTGCGGCGACCTCGTTGCTCGTCGCACGCGTCCAACTCCTGTCGCTGGTCCCCTTCGCACTGCTGCTCGTGCTGCTGCGGTCCGAGCACGACCGCCCTTCTCGCCGGCTGTGGTTGGTGGTGCCGCTGCTCGCGCTGTGGGGCAACCTGCACGGAGCCGTCCTCGTCGGTGTCGCGGTCACCGGCTGCCATCTGCTGTTCTCGCGGCTGAGGCGCGACCCTGTCGAGGCGGTGCTCGTGGGAATCGGGTCGCTGGTCGCCGCGTGCGCCAACCCGGGGCTGTGGCGGGCCCCGCAGTACTACCTCGGGGTGCTGGGCGGTGAGGCGACCTCCGACGCGTCGGGCATGTGGGGCCGCCCGGACCCGGCCAACCCCTTCGACCTCGCGATGGTCGTCGCGGCCATCGTGCTCGGCGCCATGGCGTACCGGCGCCGGCGACCGGCGTGGGAGTACGTCGCCGTGGCCGGCCTCGCGGCCGGGACGGTCATCGCCTCGCGCAACGCCGTCTGGCTGCTGCTCTTCCTCGCCGGCTCCGCGGCGGCCTCATCCGCCTCGCGGATCGAGCCGGGCCCTGCGGCCGAGCCCGGGCGGGGGCCGCTCCCCCGGCGGGCCGGCGCGAGCGGCGTCGGCGTCGGCTCGGCCGTCGTGGTACTCGTCGGAGTCCTCGTCGCCTCGGCGATCCTCGCCGTCCGGGCGCCCGGCCTGCACCGGCACGACCTCGACGTCGCCGCGGCCGCACGTGCAGCGGCGGGACGCGTCGTCCTGGCTCCCGAACCGCTGTCCGAGGAGCTGGCGGCCGCCGGCGCGACCGTCTGGGTCAGCAACCCGCTCGATGCCTTCGGCTCAGGAGACCAGGCCGCCTACCTGGCCTTCCTTCGCGCCGACGCCACCGGCGCCACCCGGGCGCTCGAGCAGGCCGACGTCGTCATCGCCTTGGACGGCTCATCCCAAGCCCTGCTCGCGCTGGCACACGGATACCGAGCTACGACGCGCGTCGGCCCCTACGAGGTCCTCGCCCAGCCCTAGACCGGCCTTCAGCTCACGGCTGTCGACGGTGACGTCTCGACGCCGAGGGTGCCCCGCCGCAACCAGGCCCTTCTGATCCAACGCTCCATGGGCGCCTCGATGGTCTCGTGCAGCACCACCGCTGCTGCGACGCTGACCACGATCACGGAAGCGATGGTCAAGCCGGCATCCCAGCCACTCGCCACAAGGAGCGGGTCGCGCAGGATCGACAGCACCGGTCCGTGGACGAGGTACAGCGCGAAGGACCACCGGCCCATGCGGACCCAGGCTCTGGAAGCCAGGGCGACCGGCCTGCCGTCCAGGTCACGAGCAGCGCAGGCACAGATCAAGACAGCGAAGGGTGCCGCCAGGATCGCACTGAAGAGCCATTGCCGATCCGTACCCGTCAACGTCTCGTGCTGCAACCACCAGAGCATGGCGTAGGCGGCGCCGAGCATGCCGACGAGCCCGCCCACGCCCGGGCGGGGTCGCCATCCCTGCCGCATCGCGACGCACGAGAGCATCCCCATGAGGAAGTCGGACAGCCGAACCATGGGCAGGTGGAAGAAGTACGAGCCGACCCCGGTCGTCGACGCCGTGAACGCAGCGACGGCGACCATCGACGACGCCAACACACCCGCCTGGAGCAGTGGGCGGCGCACGGCGGCAACCGCCACGACCGCCAGCGGGAACAGGGCGTAGAAGAAGGCTTCGCAGGACAACGACCACGACGCTCCGACGAGCGAGTAGGCCACCGACTGCTGGGGCCACCAGGCGTGAACCAGAGAGGCGTTTGCCACTGTCGAGGGAATCGAAGGCGCCGCCTGGTCGATGAGGAGCATGACCACGACCATCACGAGATGGAGCGGGTAGACCCTCGCCAGACGCTTCACATAGAACTCGCCCATGGTTTGGGCGCCATTCCACGAGTACGTGAGCACGAAGCCGCTCAAGACGAAGAAGAACGTGACGCCGACATAGCCCAGCTCGGCCGGCCACAGCGACGGTAGGTCAGGCCTGAGCACGGCCACATGGTGCAGCAGCACCAGCAGCGCGGCGACAGATCGAAGCCCGGTCAGGCTCTCGAGGTGCACGTCTCCCCCTCGGCGACGACATTGCGACGGATGTTCACAGGTGGACACGAGGTCACGGCAGACCACTGCCCGAGGCAGCGGCTCGTCTGGACACCCGCGTGGTCTGAAAGCTCCCCTCGGGCTGCGGCGGATGGGTCAGCGCGTCATCAGGGGCCGGGGCGCAGGTCCTCGGTGAAGACGACGAGGATGTTGCCCGCGTACCAGTACTGCCCCACCAGCAGACAGGCGACTGCAACTGCCACCACGATGATCGCGATCTTGGTGGGTCTGCGCGGAGTCCCGAGCAGAAGGACGGGCAGGGTGGGGACGAGCAGCAGGTAGCGGAAGACGGCGGGCAGCAGCGGCGTGAACCAGAACAGGTACAGCGGGTAGGCCAACGACCATGCCCGCAGCTCGGGCCCCCACACCCGACCGCGCGATGTGAACAGGTTCAGGCCGAGGAGCACGACGAAGGCGACGAGCAGCAGCATCCCCGGCAGCCCGAACAGCTGGTGCAGGTCCCGGAACCAGCCTTGGAACGTGCCCCGTTGGTTCAGGCTGCGCTTCGTGCCTGCCTCCCAGCCGATGAACAGGGAAGCCACGAGCATCCAGAGCACTGTCCCGACGGCACTGGCCCCAGCCCCGAGAGCGAGCCCGAGAGCGCCGCGCCGGTCGGCCCGCCAGAAGGGGCCGTCGGTGCGCCACCGGGCCCACGCATGCGCGAGCACTACGAGAAGGAGCGGCAGCGTGACGATGCGGGTGAAGGCCAGGAGCACCACGCACAGGGCTGCCCACCAGTAGCGGCGGTCCGCGAGGAGGTTGAGCGTCGCCATGAGCAGGAGCAGCGCCAACGACTCGCTGTAGGCCACCTGCAGGAGCGGCGCGCTGACGAAGAAGCTCGACAGGACGACAGTGACCGTTGCAAGGAAGTGCCCGGCGTGACGCCGCACGAGGCGGTACATGAGAACCATGGCTGCAGCGCCTGCAAGAACGCTCACGACCGTCGCAGCCCACGTGAAGGACAGGCCGGTGACGGACATGAGGCCGCGAACGATCGCCGGGTAACCCGGAGGGAACGCCCAAGCCCAGAGCGCGTCACGTTCCCCGGCAGATCCGGGCGCGGGGACCTCGTAGCCGAGTGTGGCGATGCGCCAGTACCACTGCCCGTCCCAGTTGGCCACCACTCCCGCGTAGCCCGGCGCTGCAGGCGTGGGGTCGAAGACGTGGTAGTCCTGACGGGTCACCGTCAACGCCACCTGTCGGCGTGAGGCCAGGGCGATGAAGACCGTGTCGACGATCCGCGAGGCGGCGAACACCAGGAGCGGCACGAGGTACCACCGGGTCGGTCTGCCCACGGCCGCGTCGGCGGCCGTCGGCGAGGTCTTCCTGCTCACCTCTACGGACATCTCTCCCCGTTCGTGTCGTTTGGGCCCCCGAAACAATCGCATCGACTCGGGGCTCCGGGGTGCCGTTTGGCGAAACCGGGGTGATCGTTTCCGGGGACCGGCCGACGCGGCGGCGGGCTAGAGTCGGGGGCCGGTAGCCCGTGTCCGGTCGAAGGGACTCCCACGTGACGGCAACCTCGGTCATCGTCATCGTCTTCGGTGCGGAGCCCGGCCTCGACGAGTGCCTGTCCTCGGTGGCGAGGCAGCTGGGCAGCGGTGACGAGCTCGTCGTCGTCGACAACGGAGCGGAACGACTCGACGAGCGGCTGGCCCCCTACGGGGATGTCGTTCGCCTCGTCCGTCCGGGCGGGAACCTCGGTTTCGCCGGAGGCGCCGACGCCGGTGCTGAGGCAGCACGCGGCTCCGTTCTCGTCTTCGTCAACTCGGACCTGCGTGTGCGCGACGGGGCACTGGATGAGCTGTGTTCCACAGTGGCCTCCGACCCCTCCGTGATGGCCACGGGGTGCCTGCGCCTGGCGTCGGACCCGACACGGATCAACTCTGCGGGCAACCCCGTCCACTTCACCGGCCTGGCTTGGGCCGGTGCCTTCGGTGAGCCCGCCGACGAGCACGCCTCGCCGCGGCCCGCTGCGTCGGCGAGCGGCGGGTTCATGGCCGTGCACCGTTCTCGCTGGGATGCCCTCGGCGGCTTCAACGCCGACTACTTCATGTACCACGAAGACGTCGAGCTCAGCCTGCGCCACTGGATGACCGGTGGTCGCATCGTGTTCGTCCCCGCAGCTGTCGCGGACCACGACTACGAGTTCGGTCGGAATGCCCGCAAGATGTTCCACCTCGAGCGAAACCGCCTCATGACCGTTGCCACGGTCTATCCGGCCGCCGTCCTGTGGCGGGTCCTTCCGGTCCTCGTCCCCTTCGAGGCGGCGCTCGTGGTCCTCGCAATCACCCAGGGCTGGGGTGCGCAGAAGCTCCAGTCGTACTGGTGGCTCCTGCGCCACGCTGGCAGGGTCCGGCGTCGCCGGCGAGCCGTCCAGCGGACCTTCTCCGAGGGGGAAGAGCGGCTGACGAGCCTGCTCTCCTCGAGCATCGACCCAGCCGGCTTCGGCGCCGTACGGGGGCTGTCGCTCCTCAACACGCTGCTCACGGCGTACTGGCGCCTGGTCCGGTAGGTGGCAGAGCGGGCTGGAGGGCCGGTTGGCAAATTCGCCATTCCGCTGACAGGGCTGGGGCGCTGGGTCAGCATGCTGACTACGGGGCCGATCAGCCCTGATCGTCACGCTGGGGATGGCTCGTGGACTCACGCTTCGACACCGGTACTGCACCGGTCGACCGCAAGGTCCTCGTCGTCATGCCCGCGTACAACGAGGAGCTGTCACTCCCCGCCGTTCTCGCCGACGTTCGTGCCGCCCTTCCCGACGCCGACATCCTCGTCGTGGACGACGGGTCGACCGACGGGACCGCGCGCGTGGCCAGTGACCTCGCCGCCGTGGCCCGGCTGCCGTTCAACGTGGGAGTCGGGGGCGCGATGCGCACCGGCTTCCGCTACGCCGCCGAGCGCGGCTACGACGTCGTCGTGCAGATCGACGCCGATGGCCAGCACGACGCGTTCCAGGCGCCACGGCTCATCGCCGCGCTGACCGCAGCTGACGTCGTCGTCGGCACGCGCTTCGGCAACGGTGACGACGCGGAGTGGGTCGCCGGGCATCGTCGCGTCGCGATGACGATGTTGGCACGGACGGTGTCCGGACTCGTGCGTACGCGCGTCACGGACTCGACGTCCGGGTTCCGGGCCCACTCACGCCGGTCGATCCGCCTGTTCGCCGAGCACTACCCGACCGAGTACCTCGGCGACACCGTCGAGTCGCTGGTCATCGCCCACCGGGCCGGGCTTGCCATCGCCGAGACCCCGGTGCTCATGCGGGCTCGGTCTCACGGCGCCCCGAGCCAGGGCACGGCGTCCTCCATCCGCTACATCGCGAGGGTGCTCGCCTCCACCTACCTCGCGTGCATCAGGACGTGGCCCGTGTCCGGCGAGGTCGCGGCGTGACCGGCGGCTTCTGGCTGGCCGCGGCGGGCGCGGCGGTTCTCGTCGGTGCGATCGTCGAGATGGTCCGGCGCCGCTACATCCGCGGCAAGTTCGCGATCACGTGGCTCGTTGTTGCTGGCCTGACCGTGCTCGTCGCGGTCGCCCCGGGCCTGCTCGACCTGCTCGCCGCCGCGACCGGGGTGACCATTCCCCTCAACCTGTTGTTCTTCGTGGGATTCGTCGGCCTGTCGCTGATCGTCATCCAGCTGACAGCGGAGCACAGCCGCCTCGAGCGACGTGTCTCCACCCTCGCCGAACAGGTCGCCCTCCTGCGGGCGGACCAGGCGAGCGCGCGGCGGTCAACGCCGGCAGACCGACCCTGAGGAACGCCGGACCGGCGCTGGGTCCAAACACCTCGGGCCCGGAGGCCGTCCCGCGGTTGTCCCGCACGTCGAGCCGACGAGTCAAGCCGTGGCGCGAACGCAGAACTCGTTGTAGGTGAACCACGTCCCGAAGCGTCGCGGGAGCGGGAAGCTGAAGTCGCTGACGTCACGCAGACCGACCGTGGCGAGCAGGCGCGACAGTGCCCGGGCGTCGGCGAACCAGACGTGTGTCGGGTCGCTCGCGAAGCCACGCTCCTGCGGACAGACCACGAAGACCTTGCCCCCCGGCTTGAGGTAGGGCAGGTAGGACCGGAGAAGCGCCTCGGCCTCGGTCTCGCTCATGTGCTCGAGAACGTGGGCCACGAGAAGTGAGTCGAACGTCCCCCGCAGGCCGGCAGCGGCCTCTTCGAGCTCGGCCACCGTCCGCGCGTCGAGGCCCTGCGACCGCGCAGTCCGCACTGCCGTCGTGTTGTGGTCCACGCCGACGGACCCCGCCTCGAGATGCTGCAGGTTCCGGCCGATCCCGCACCCACGTCGAGCGTCCGCCCGAGCTTCTTGCCGCTTGAGGTTGAGGACTACGGCAGCCGGACCAGCAGGACCCGCTTCCACCATCGACCCTGGGCGCTGACCAGTCGTGTGGCGTACGCCGGGTCACTCGTGTCCACGCGTGACTGACCTCCTGAACGAGAAGCGGCTGTGGCCCAGCCAGCTGTAGCAGGCACTCACGACCATGAGACAACCCTGGGACAGCACCACGGGGAGGTGGAGGGTCTCCACGGCGAAGGTCAGCAGGGCCGCGTTCACACCGAGGTTGGTCAGGTGCACGAGCTCAAAGCGCCACAGGTCGTGGAGCACCTGCCCGCGCACCCCGAAGACCAGCCGCCGATGGCTGGCGAAACCGATGAGGACCGTCACCACGTGAGTCGCGACGACGGCCCACAGGTAGTCCCACCTGCCGGTGAACAGGTGCTGGAAGACGACGAAGACGCCGAAGGCCATGAGGGCGTTCGCGCCACCGTTGAGCAGGAACCGGACCCGCTGGTCCTCGAGCAGAGCACGCACCAGGCCGAGTGGGCCACCGATGCGCGGGCGCGTGGGTGCGGAGGCGAGCGCGACGTCTCCCTGCGCCATGCGTCTCCCTCCCGAAGCCCGGACCGGCGGTCCTGTCCGACTACGACAGGATGCAACACCGACGGTCGTCGCCGGAGCGGAACGGCCAAAGCCGACGCGATGGGCTGGGTCCAGAAATGTCGTGGGGGGAGGCGTGGAACAACTACGGTGCTCGTGGACCCACGGTGATCGGAGCAGCGTGACGGCGGAGACGAATGCGCACCAGCGGTCGCGCGGCCGCGCACAGGTTGCCTTGCTGCTCGGTGGGTACACCGCACTTCGAGCGCTCAACCTGGTCGAGATCTGGATCGCCTCGCACAGCCAGGCGGCGAGCGGGTCGCCGACCCCCACGGGCAGTCCGACCCAGTACTTCGTCCACACCGCGACCCCCGCGTCACCTGGGCTCCTCGGCGTCCTGACGAACTGGGACGGGCAGTGGTACGAGCGCATCGCGGTCGACGGCTACCCGTCGGGCGTCGACGTGCGCTCCCCGAACGACGCGTGGGCCTGGGCCTTTCCTCCGGCCTTCCCCATCGCCACACGTGCCGTGATGGCCGCGACCGGCACACACTTCGTGACGTCTGCGGTGATGCTCAACCTGGTACTCGGCGCGATCGCGACCCTGCTGGTCTTCCACCTGTTCCGAAGGGTCGTTGGTGACTCGACCGCCGTGCTGGCAGCCCTGCTCGTCAACGCCTTCCCGTCGGCGCCCATCTTCATGCTCGCGTTCAGCGAGCCGATGGCGCTGGCCCTCCTCCTCGGCGTCCTGCTGGCCGTCGTGCGCCACCGCCACTGGCTGACGATCCCGTTGGTGGCCGCCCTTGCCCTGACGCGCCCCGTGGCCGCACCCCTCGCGGCCGTCATGGTGCTGCACTGGTGGACGCACCGGCGTTCCACCTACGGACGCGAGGGCACCCGCGCGCGTGTCGCGATCGCGGCCGCCACAGCGCTATGCGTCGCCTCCCCCTGGCTCTGGGGGTTCCTCTCCTCCGCCCTCGGGGCACCATCGACGCCGACCTCAGGTGCCGACCGGACGGCATCGATCGTCAGGGCATTCGACTTCGGGTGGTTCGGCGCCATCGAGCGAGCCGCGGGTCCTGTCGTCCTGGCGCTGTTCGTCGCGCTCGTGACCTGTACCCTCGCGCTCACCGCGATGAGCGCGCGACGGCTCGACCTGCCCGGCGAGCTCATCGCCTGGGGCGTGTCGTACGTCCCCTTCGTCCTGCTCGTGACGCCCCTGCACCCGGCGATGCTGCGCTATCTGCTGCTGGCTGCACCCTTCCTGGTCGCACTGCCGCTGCGCCTGGTCGAGCTCCCGCGCCCTGTCCGGGTCCTGACCCTGCTTCTCGTTGCCGCGGGATCCCTGTGGCTCCAGTGGTTCTGGATCCGTTACGTCTACATCCTCGACCCCGCCCCCGCGCTGCTCCCTTTCGCGGCCTGATCTGGGCGCAGTGACGCTTCCTGACCAGGAAGAGGCGGCGCCCGCACGTCAGCGCGAGGGCGCAGCTCCGCGCCGGAACCAGCGCGCGCGCCGATGACGGTGCGGCTGCGCGGCCCGGTCGGCCTCGGCGTCGCGGACCTGCTGGAGCATGGTGCGCGGTGTCGGCGGCGGCCAGTCGCGGGCGCGCGGGTCGTTCGTGTCCATGACGAACTCGGTCCAGCCGTATTCGTCGCGGTAACGGAGCTGTCCGTCGCCGATGTAGTACCAGCCTGCAGGCTTCTCACTCATGTGCTCCCCCAAGCCCATGCCGATGTGGTCGTTTGCCCCCTGGAGCAGACGATAGCGCGCAGTTGGCTCCGAAACGGTGCTTGCCCGATTAGTCCGATTTGCCGCGCGCCCAACGGATTTCGGCCACGCCATGGTTGGAGCCGGGCACATGCGAGGGGTGTCGGGCGTCCGGCTCGGCCGGGCCCTTGCGGCGTCGGTAGACTCTGTCCCGGTCGGGCGCGCAGGAGCGCGCGGTCACGGTGTGCCGGGAAGTCTGGTCGGCGTCCCTCGTCGTCGACCCCGGAGGCAGCCGTGACGCACGACCGACACACGCCGCAGGACGCACCCGCGCGCACCGCGAGGAGGCGCATCCTCGGACGCGGCACGTGGCGCGATGCCCGCTACGTGGCGGAGGTGCTTCGCCAGGAGACCGTCGGCGGGGCGATCCTGCTGGCGGCGGCCGTGGCGGCGCTGGTCTGGGCGAACAGCCCGTGGCGTGACGGGTACGCGAGCCTGCGCGACACGGTCGTCGGGTGGGGAGGGGTCCACCTGGACCTCAGCCTCGGCGCCTGGGCGGCCGACGGCCTGCTCGCCCTGTTCTTCCTCGTCGCCGGCATCGAGCTGAAACGAGAGTTCGTCGCGGGCGACCTGTCGGACCGGCGCAAGGCGGCCCTGCCCATCGCCGCCGCGGCGTGCGGTGTCGCGCTCCCTGCCCTGCTCTATGCAGGGACGGTTCTCCTGATGCTGCGCGGGTCTGACCCAGCGAGCCTCTCGTCCACACTGCGCGGCTGGGCCATACCGACCGCGACCGACATCGCCTTCGCCCTGGCGGTCCTCGCCGTTATCGGCACCCACCTGCCGAGCGCCCTGCGCTCGTTCCTCCTCACGCTGGCGGTCGTCGACGACCTCATCGCCATCACGATCATCGCCGTCTTCTACACGGACTCCCTGCAGCCGCTGTGGCTGCTCGCGGCCGTCGTGCCTCTCTCCGTCTGGCGAGTGCTCCTGCAGCGCAAGCTGACCAACCCCTTCGTCCTCGCCGCGCCGGCCCTGTTGGCCTGGGGGTTCGTCCACGCCAGCGGCATCCACGCGACGGTCGCCGGCGTCCTCCTCGGGCTCCTCGTTCCGGTCAACCGCGAACGTGAGGAGGACCCTGACGTGCAGACCCTCGCCGAGCGGATGGAGCAGAAGCTCCGGCCGTTCTCCGCAGGCTTCGCGGTACCGGTCTTCGCCTTCTTCGCTGCCGGCGTCACCGTCGTCAGTGGGGGCCTCACCGCCGCCCTCACCGACGCGGCTGCTGTCGGCGTCGTCGTCGGGCTCGTCGCCGGCAAGGCCGTGGGGGTTCTCGGGGGGACTTGGGCGGTGGCGCGCTTCACCCGCGCCGAGCTCGACCCGGACCTCTCGTGGGCAGATGTTCTGGGCCTGTCCGTCCTCGCGGGCGTGGGCTTTACCGTGAGCCTCCTCGTCGGCGAACTCGCCTTCGGAGCCGGCACCGTCAGGGACGATCACGTCAAGGTCGCCGTCCTCACCGGCAGCGTCATCGCTGCCCTGCTGGCCACCGTCGTCCTGCGGATGCGGAACCTCCACCATCGGCGTGTCGCACTCCGCGAGGCCGAGGACCTCGACCAGGACGGGATCCCAGACATCTTCGAGACCTAGTCCGACACCACATCTGGCTGAATGCACATGTGGACTAGGACGGATCGAAGCCGCCGGTGACAGCGCGCAGCAAGATGCGCACCAAGCGCAGGTGGGCCGAGGCGCCGTGGATCCTGGTGGACCTCGCCTGGCCAAATGGCTAGCACGGAGCGATGTGGTGGGCGGGAACGAGCCCGATCCCGGCCAGCGCATGACCGGTGTGTTCACCGCCCTGCGGCAACGAACGAATACTGCCCCGACGAAGTTCGGCTGCCCAGCTCCCGGTCCGCGGCCGCGGATCTTAATTGAGATCGTCAACCGAATCCGGAGCGGCTCTTCGCCGCGGCCAGCGAAGGGGGGTCACCCATCTGCCTGCACACGACGCCTGGCAAGCCAATGCTCATTACTGCACGACCTTATTCTCAACCGGGCTGGCGACGAGAAGGTGGGCAGCCTGGCACGAAGCGCTGGCCGCTCCACGAGGAGCCACGACAGCCACGCGAGCGGGACAATAGCCATGACCGAGAGGAGCGTGAACAGCGCTGGCCCGAGACGGTTTGGCACGCCGGCCAAGACCAGCAGCTGTTGCATCGGGAACGCGTATACGTACATCCCATAGGAAATGTCGTTACGTACACCGACTCTGGTCCGGAGTGTGGCGCCGCACCAGAGCAGCAAGTACGCGAGCGCGAGGGGAGCAGCGGATGTGAAGACACGGGGCCCAGCCCACCACGCCAACGCGACGATCGCAGCAGAGGCCGCGGCGAGAATGGCCGACCGCGGCATTCGCTCGCGGAGGTGGAAGAGCAGAGCGCCCGCCGCAAAGAAGCCACCAAGTCGGGCAGACTGCATGACCGGAAACACCTCCATCGCAGGCGGGTCGAGCACGAGCAGCGCAGTGGTCACGCCGAGAACGGAGGCCGCTACCACTGCTGCGTGTTGGCGGGCGGCGCCAAGGAGCAGTCCGAACGCCACGTAGCAGCCGAGCTCGTAGGTCAGAGTCCAGAGTGACCCGTTCCACACGCCCGGGTAGGGCACCGAGACCGGCCCGCCACCGATGCCCCATTGCTGGAACCATGCGACTGAGTTCGAAAGCACGTATGAGCCTGCGTCCGCCCAGGGGTAACCGGGACTGGCGATCGCTGCCCCAGCCGGTCCTATTACAACGGCCGTGATGGTGAGGCTTCCCCAGAGTCCGGGGTACACCCGTCGAGCGCGCCGCCAGAGGAACTGACCGAATGGAAGGTGACTGCGGCTCCCCGCGATCAAGAATCCGCTGATCGCGAAGAACCCATCGACAGCCCGCTCGTGCACGGCGGGGACAGGCGGCTGGATTCCGTAGGCGAGGACGTACGTATGACCGACGATGACGAGTGTCGCGAGCACGAGCCGAAGCGCGTTGAGTGCGTTGTCGCGGCCGTCGAGGGCCCGCCAGCCCGTCCCCTGCATGGTGGTAATGGTGCCGTCTGCCCGGTGAGTGCGTCCGCAGAACGGGCCCAGTGGCTCAAGTCACGACCAGGCGCTCAGCGAGCGCGACGGCCAGCCGGGCTTGGTTGTCTGGGGCCAGGTGCGACCGGACAATCCCCTGCTGGCTACCGCAGAGTGACCCTTGAACAGGCAGCCGAGGTGTTCGGCGCCAGGTTGGCGCCCGCTGTGGACGTGGCTACAGCGCGGTCATGGCGGTCCGTCCCACCGACGTGGTCGCCTCGGGCTTTGGCGGCTCCCTATGGGTCCGATCCACCTATCTGTACACCGTTCCCATCCACTACCTGTGCATCCTCGATCCCGCGCCCGCCCTGCTGCCGTGGGCGTCCTGAGGCGGCACCTGCGGCGTGGGGTATGGGACCGGGCAGTAGGGTGACACCCGGTAGGCACGCGTCCCGCGTGCACCCCGAGCGAGAGCGAGGAAGAGAGCCGATGAGTATGGACCCCCGGCAGGAGCGGACCCTCGGCCAGCTGGTCGCCTCCGCGACCCAGGACATCTCGAGCCTCATCCGCAGCGAGATCGCTCTGGCCAAGGCGGAGCTGTCGGGCCAGTTCAAGAAGGCCGGCAAGGGTGGTGGGCTGCTCGCGGCCGCCGGTGTCGTCCTCTTCTACTCGGTCTACTTCATCTTCACGACGATCGCCGAGGGCATCCAGGCCCTCGGCCTGCCGCGCTGGCTCAGCTTCCTCATCGTCACGGTCTTCATGCTCATCGTCGCCGGCATCCTCGCGATGCTCGGCATGCGCAGGATGAAGACCGTCAAGCCGACTCCCGAGAAGACCATCGCCAACGCGCAGCTGACGGTCGCGGGAGTCAAGGCCGCGGTCGAGCACCCCGGCACCGTCGTGCCCGCGCCGCGCCCCGAGTGGGACCGCCACGACCTTCCCGCCGCCTCCAGCACCACGTCCACTGCTGCCGTCGACGCCTCGCGCGACGCCTGACCCCACCCCGCTCGGTTCCATGCCAGTCGACGCTGCGTTCGTCAATGTCGAGGGACCGTGGGAGCACCGGTACGTCTCGGCGAACGGAGCCCGGTTCCACGTTGCCGAGAAGGGCGACGGGCCGCTCGTCCTTCTCCTGCACGGATTTCCGCAGTTCTGGTACACGTGGCGCCACCAGCTGGTGGCCCTCGCCGATGCCGGCTACCGGGCCGCTGCCATGGACCTGCGGGGGTACGGCGGGAGCGACAAGCCCCCGCGCGGCTACGACACGTACATGTCGACTCTCGACGCCGCGAGCGTCGTCCGCGCCCTCGGTGAGAAGCACGCCGTCGTCGTCGGTCAGGGCCTCGGCGGCTGGATCGCGTGGTCGATGCCGACGTTCCGCCGTGACGTCACCCGCGCCGTCGCGTCGCTGTCGATGCCGCACCCGCGGATCATGCGCCACGCGACGTGGACCGACCGCCGACAACGGCGCGCGTCGGCCTGGATCGCCGGGCTGCAGCGCCCCTTCGTGCCCGAGCGCGAGATGGCCGAGTCGCACGAGTACGTGGGCAACCTGATGCGGGCGTGGGCCTCGCCGTTCGGCGAGTTCCCCACGGACGAGGACGTGCGGCGCTACGGCGACGCGATGATGATCCCCTTCGTGGCCCACTCCGCCGCCGAGCACTACCGGTGGCTGGGGCGTTCGTCGGTCCGACCCGACGGGCCGCTGTTCATGCGTCGCGTCCGCCACGCCGTCCGCGTCCCGGTCCTGCAGCTGCAGGGCACCGAGGACGGTTGCGTGCTGCCGGGTCCGACGTACGGCTCCGGTGCGTTCGTCCCCGGCGACTACCGATGCCTCAAGATCGAGGGGGCCGGCCACTTCCTCACCGAGGAGGCGCCGGAGAAGGTCAACGAGGCGCTCCTCTCGTGGCTGGGGTCGCTGGACTGATGGACCTCGAGCTTCCCGACGCCGGCGGGGTCACGTGGTCGGTGTGCCTGCGCGACGCCGACGGCACCCCGCTCGCGGCCGACAACGCGGACTCACCCCTGCGCACGGCGTCGGTGGGCAAGGTGCTGCTCCTCCTCGAGGCCGCTCGCGGCATCGCCGACGGCGACCTGTCCCCCGACGAGCCGCTGACCCGCTCGGTCGACCTCTGGGTCGGCGACTCCGGGCTCTGGCACACCCTCTCCGTCGAGACGCTCCCCCTCGTCGACGTCGCGGCGCTGGTCGGGGCTGTGTCCGACAACCTGGCGACGAACGTCCTGCTCCGACGCGTGGGCCTGGCCGAGGTCGCAGCCCGCGCCACCGCGCTGGGCATGCGGTCGACGGCGCTGCACGACCGCGTCCGCGACGTCCGCTCCGACGAGCACCCGGCCACCCTCTCGACCGGCAGCGCCGCAGAGCTCAGCGACCTCATGACGCGACTGTCGTCCGGCACCGCGATCGGTCCGGAGCCGGACCGCCTCGTGCGACTGTGGCTCTCGGCCAACGTCGACCAGACGATGGTCGGTTCGGCCCTCGTCGACCAGGCCGGGCTCGACCCCATCGCGCACCACGTGTCGTTGGGCGAGGAGCGCGTCGTCTGGAACAAGACCGGCACCGACGCCGGCGTGCGGGCCGACGTCGGCGGCGTCACCGTCGAGGGTCGCACCGTCACGTGGGCGGCCATCGCGAACTGGGACCCCGCGGTGGGCACCTCCCTGGACCACCTGACGGTCTGGGCCGTGCTGCGCGGCATGCGCCACGTCGGCGAGCTCGTCCTCGACGCCGTGACCTGAGCTTTTTACCGTTTTCTGACCCAAGGTGGTCAATCCGCATACCCGCGGCGAACCCCGAACCTAGACTCCGGTCCATGGACCACGAGGGGGGGTCCGGTCGGCGAGGACCGGTCCGTGCGCTGCGCGCGTCGGTGGCACCCACCCTGGCCGGGTGGGCCATCGGCCTCCTCGTCACGGGCGCCATCCTCGGCACGCCGTACCTCCTGTTCGCCTACCACAGCCCGGAGCTGCACCTCGTCCTGGACTGCATCGACAGCGGGATCGCCCTGCTCGTCGCCTACCTCGTCTTCGGACGCTACAGCCGGTCCGGGCGGCTGCAGGACCTCCTGCTCGCCGACGGCCTCTTCCTGCTGGGTATCGCCGGGGTCGGCTTGACCCTCGCGCTGCACCTGCTCGGCGTCGACGACGAACGGATCGGCGTGTGGCTGCCCGTGGCGCTGCGCCTCCTCGGCGCGGTCCTGGTCGTCACCGCGTCGCTGGTCGGTGGGCGCCTGGCCCGCGTCGGTCACGGCCTGGGCTGGATCGCGCCCTGGGTGGCCGTCGTCGCGGCCGCCGCGCTGGCCTGGGCCTGGCGGGGCGTACTGCCCGCGGCCCTGTCGGAGACCCCGCCTGTATCCGCCCAGCACCCCGTCATCACGGGCCACCCGGCGCTGCTCTGGGCACATGGGCTGACCGCGCTGTGCTTCGCCGTCGCGTCGGTCCTCTTCGCTCGTCGCGGACGGCAGGAGCGAGAGGCCGCCGACGAGCTGGTCTGGGTGCTCGGCCCGGCCTTCGGGCTGGCCGCGTTCGCGCGCCTCAACTACCTCCTCTTCCCCTCCCTCTACAGCGACTGGCTCTACACGGGCGACCTGCTGCGCACGGCGTGCTACGTCGTGCTGCTCCTCGGCGCCGCCCGCGAGATCAGCCACTACTGGACAGCGCAGGCCCGGGCAGCGGTCCTCGACGACCGTCGTCGTCTGGCCCGCGAGCTGCACGACGGCGTCGTCCAGGAGCTCTCCTACATCCGGCTGGAGACCTTCCTCGTCGACTCCGACCCAACGGCCCGCGAACGCATCGTCGACGCGTGCGACCGCGCGCTCGACGAAGCGCGCGCTGCTGTGGACGCCCTCGGCCGCAGTGCCGACGAGCCGCTCGGCTTCGTCCTGCACCGCGCGGCGCGACAGGTGGCCGAGCGGTACCACGCGACGCTCGAGGTCGAGCTGGACGACTCGGTGCACGCCGACGCCGAGGAGCGGCATGCCCTCGTCCGGATCACCCGCGAGGCCGTGTCCAACGCCGTCAGGCACGGTCGGGCGGACCGGATCCACCTCCGACTCGCGCGCGACGAGCAGTTTCGTCGGCTGCTCGTCGAGGACGACGGCGCCGGCTTCGACCCGGTGGCCGCCAGGACGCAGTCCACGGGGTACGGCCTGACGAGCATGGAGGAGCGGGCCCGGGGCCTGCACGCGTCGTTCGTCATCGACTCCGCTCCCGGTCGCGGTACGACCGTGGCGGTGACGTGGTGACGCTGCGCGTCGTCATCGCCGACGACCACGCGCGCATGCGCGGACGCGTCCGGGCCGCCCTCGAAGGCGGCGGGTGCGAGGTCGTCGGCGAGGGAGCGACGGCCGAGGACGCGGTGCGCCTCGTGGCCGAGCACCGGCCCGACGTCGCGCTGCTCGACATCCACATGCCCGGCAGCGGGATCCTAGCCGCGAGGGACATCGTGCGGTCCTCCCCCGAGGTAGCCGTCGTCATGCTCACCCAGTCGGCGGAGGACGAGGACCTCTTCGACTCCCTGCGCGCCGGGGCGTCCGGGTACCTGCTCAAGGACACGGACCCCGACAAGCTGGCCGACCTGCTGCGCGGGGTGCTCACCGGAGAGGCCGCCATGCCGGCCCGACTGGTGGCCCGGATCATGGACGAGTTCCGGACCCCGTCGAAGCGCCGATTCGGGCGCCCCAGCGTCGCCGCCGCCAAGCTCAGCTCACGCGAGTGGGAGGTCATGCAGCTGCTGAGCGAGGGCCTCAGCACCGACGACGTCGCCGGGCGCCTCTTCCTCTCGGCGACGACCGTCCGCGTGCACGTCTCCTCCGTGCTGAAGAAGCTGCGGGTCAAGGACCGCGAGAGCGCCTTCAGGGTCCTTCGCGGCGAGTGACACCCATCCCCTCGTCGACGAGCTGGGTCAGCGCGTCGATGAGGGCGTCGGCCTCGTGCAGCGTGTACTCGTCCGGGCCCACCACGACGTAGGGGCCGTCGGCCTGCTGCGTCGCCGGGTCGATGGTCGTGCACAGGCGCAGCGACGTCCCCCGCACGAGCAGCTCGACGCTCACGTGGATCTGGTCGTCCTCGCCCTGCCGAGTGCCGTGTCGCTGCACGCACCAGGCCGGGCAGCCGACCGGTCGGTCAGCGCCACCGCGCACGGG
Organism: Monashia sp. HAY1-5C; assembly: GCF_056755255.1. Classification (NCBI taxonomy): domain Bacteria; kingdom Bacillati; phylum Actinomycetota; class Actinomycetes; order Micrococcales; family Intrasporangiaceae; genus Intrasporangium; species Monashia sp. HAY1-5C. The sequence goes on from NZ_JBPGXG010000065.1 coordinate 24,159, forward strand.
GTACGACAACGCGTCCCGCGGAAGGCTCCGCTGGCTGTCCACGTGCGGGCCCCCCTCCGCTGGGCGACAAGAGT
>NZ_JBPGXG010000066.1:0-24001 GCF_056755255.1 Monashia sp. HAY1-5C
GTCGGGCGGAGGGCAGGTCGGGAGGGCCGGCCGGGCGGCCCCCGGCGAGCCCACCCCGCACTCGGGCCTCAGGCCTTCGGCGCGCCCGGCTTCTCGACCGGCAGGAGCTCGGCGTCGCGGACCTCGATGCCGTCGCCCTCGACGTAGCCGAGCTCGGTGACGCGCCCGCTCGCACGCAGGTCCGCCTCCGCGGCCCGCACGCGCTCGAGCTCGTCGGGCAGCCCGACGAGGGTCATGGTGCGCACCTCGGCGCGCATGCCGAGCTTGGCCTCGGACTTGACCTTGCGCACCGCGGCGAGCGCCTCGCCGACTGTCGCGAGCAGAGCGGGGTCGCCCCCGGCCGGCAGCGCGTCGCGCGTCGGCCAGGACTGGCGGTGCAGGGAGCCCTCGCCGAACCAGGACCACACCTCCTCCGTGGCGTACGGCAGGAACGGGGCGAGCAGCCGCAGCAGCGTGTCGAGCGCGAGGCGAAGGGCGGCCCGCGCGGACGCGGCCTCCTCCTCGCCCTGGCCACCGTAGGCGCGGTCCTTGACGAGCTCGAGGTAGTCGTCGCAGAACGTCCAGAAGAAGGTCTCGGTGACCTCGAGCGACCGGGTGTAGTCCCACGCCTCGAAGCCGTGCGTGGCCTTGTCGACGACGTCCCCCAGGGCGGAGAGCATCGACAGGTCGAGGGGGTTGGTCACCGCAGCGCGGAGGTCACCGGACACCTCACCGAACCCCAGCGCGAACTTGCTCGCGTTGAGCACCTTGATGGCGAGGCGTCGACCGACCTTCATCTGTCCGGTGTCGTAGGCCGCGTCCGTCCCGAGGCGACCCGAGGCCGCCCAGTAGCGCACCGCGTCGGCGCCGTGCGCGAGGACGACGTCCTCGGGCGTCTCGGCGTTGCCCTTGGACTTGCTCATCTTCTTGCGGTCCGGGTCGAGGATCCAGCCGCTGATCGCGGCGTGACGCCAGGGGGCCACCCCGTGCTCGAAGTACGACCGCGTCACGGTGGCGAAGAGCCAGGTCCGGATGATGTCGTGGCCCTGGGGGCGCATGTCGTACGGGAACACCGCCGAGAAGAGCGCCTGGTCGGAGCCGAGCCGGTCCTCCTCGGCGGCGCCGTCGCGCACCGGCCAGCCGGCGGCGATCTGGGGCGTCAGGGATGAGGTCGCCCACGTGTCCATGATGTCGGGGTCGGCCACGAAGCCCCCGGGAACACCGCGCTGGGCCTCCTCGTAACCCTCGGGCACGTCGATCTGCGGGTCGACGGGCAGGGCGGACTCCGGCGCCACGATGGGGTGGTCGTAGTCGGTCTCGCCGTCGGCGGTCACGGGGTACCAGACCGGGAACGGGACGCCGAAGAACCGCTGGCGGCTGATGAGCCAGTCGCCGTTGAGGCCCTCGACCCAGTTCTTGTAGCGCGAGCGCATGAAGGCCGGATGGAAGTCGACGTCGTCACCCATCCCGACGAGCTTGGAGCGCAGGGCCTCCTCACGGCCGCCGTTGCGGATGTACCACTGGCGCGAGGTGACGATCTCGAGGGGCTTGTCGCCCTTCTCGTAGAAGTTGGCCTTGCGCTGGGTCTTCTGCGGCTCGCCGTCGAGGTCCCCGGACTCGCGCAGCGCCGCCACGACGGCCTCGCGCGCGCTGAAGGTGGTCTTCGTCGCGAGCTGCTCGGCGTAGAGCCGCTCGCCGGGGCCGCCCGCGATCCACTCGGGCGTCTCGGCCTGCAGGCGCCCGTTGCGGGTGACGAGCGAGCGGATCGGCAGCTGCAGCTCGCGCCACCACAGCACGTCGGTGAGGTCGCCGAACGTGCAGCACATGGCGATGCCGGCGCCCTTGTCCATCTCGGCCGCGGCGTGGGCGAGCACCGGCACCTCGACGCCGAACAAGGGGGAGGTGACCGTCGTGCCGAACAGCGGCTGGTAGCGCTCGTCGTCGGGGTGGGCGATGAGGGCGACGACCGACGGGATGAGCTCCGGTCGCGTCGTCTCGATGTGGACCGGCTCGGCCCCGGCCCGGTGGAACGCGACCCGGTGGAAGGCTCCCGGGTAGTCGCGGGCCTCGAGCTCGGCCTGGGCCACGGCGGTCTGGAACGTCACGTCCCAGAGGCCGGGCGCCTCGGACTGGTAGGCCTCCCCGCGCGCGAGGTTGCGCAGGAACGCCTGCTGGGCCACGGCGCGGGAGCGCTCGTCGATGGTCCGGTAGGAGATGTTCCAGTCGAGCGAGAAGCCGAGGCGGCGGAAGAGCGACTCGAAGGCGACCTCGTCCTCGACGGTGAGCACGTCGCACAGCTCGATGAAGTTCTTGCGGCTGATCGGCTGCTGGTCGGCGGCCTTGATCGCCTTGCCCCTGGCGTCGACGCCCTCGGAGAACGGCGGCTCGTAGCCCTCGACGTACGGCAGCGTGGCGTCGCCGCGCACGCCGTAGTAGTTCTGCACCCGGCGCTCGGTGGGCAGGCCGTTGTCGTCCCAGCCGATGGGGTAGAACACCTCGAGGCCCCGCATCCGCTTGTAGCGCGCCATGCAGTCGGTGTGCGTGTACGAGAACACGTGGCCGACGTGCAGGCTGCCGGACGCGGTGGGCGGGGGCGTGTCGATGGCGAAGACCTGCTCGCGCGGCAGCGCCAGAGCGCGCTCACGGTCGAAGGCGTAGGTCTGCTCGTCCTTCCATACCTGCATCCACTTCTCCTCGAGGCCGTCGAGCGTGGGACGCTCGGGGATCCGCGAGGTCGTGGGTGCAGGTGCGTCAGTCATGCACCAATCCTTCCATGTGGCCCACCATGCCCTCGACCGCCTTCCGGGTCGCCGACGCGGCAGGGCAGAGTGTCCCCATGGAACCGGTCTACTCGTCGGTCATCGGGTTCGCGCGGGGCCTGTTCGCCATGCAGGGGCTGCGGTTCACCATCCTCGGGGAGGAGAACGTCCCTCGGGTCGGCGGCGCCGTCATGGCGGTCAACCACATCGGCTACCTCGACTTCGCGTACGCCGGGCTGGCCGCCCGGAGGTCGGGCCGGCTGGTGCGGTTCATGGCCAAGGACGGCGTCTTCAGCCACCCCGTCAGCGGTCCGCTCATGCGCGGCATGCACCACATCCCGGTCGACCGCACGGCAGGCGCGGCGTCGTACGCGGCGGCCGTCGAGGCGCTGCGCGCCGGCGAGATCGTCGGCGTCTTCCCCGAGGCCACGATCTCGCGGTCCTTCGAGCTCAAGGCCTTCAAGAACGGCGCGGCCCGGATGGCGTCCGAGGCCGGCGTGCCCCTCCTGCCGACGGTCGTCTGGGGCTCGCAGCGGGTCTGGTCCAAGGGGCTGCCGCGCCGGCTCGGCCGGACGAACGTGCCCATCCTCGTCAACGTCGGCGAGCCGGTCCCGGTGGTCCGCGACGCCGACCCGGACGAGGTCACGCAGCGCTACAAGGCCGTCATGCAGGAGCTGCTCGACATCTCCCGCGCCGCCTACGAGCCGCTGCGCGGGGCGGACCTGCGCTACCTGCCGGCCAGCCTCGGCGGCACCGCTCCCACGCTCCAGGAGGCCGACCGGCTCGACGCCGAGGAGGCGCAGGAGCGGCGCCGTCGGGCCGACGAGCGCCTGGGCTTCGGCTCCGACGACTGACGCGGGGGACCGCCGGTCGGGCCGCCGGTCCGCCGCTTCGGCCCGTCGGACGGGTGCGCGGCGGCGCGGTAGCGTTCCGCGCATGGCTCGTCAGGCTCGTCAGCGCGTCCCAGAGGGTCCGGCCCCGGACCCGGTGGTCCAGCGCCTCCGCATCCGCTACACCAAGCGCGGACGCCTGCGCTTCACCTCGAGCCGCGACTTCCAGCGGGCGCTCGAGCGGGCCCTGCGCCGGGCCGACGTGCCGATGGCCTTCTCGGCGGGGTTCCACCCGCACCCGAAGATCAGCTACGCCAACGCGGCCGCCACCGGGACGGCGAGCGAGGCGGAGTACGTCGAGATCGCCGTCACCGCGCGCGTCGACCCCGAGTCGGTCCGCGTCGCGCTCGACGAGGCGCTGCCCGACGGCATCGACATCGTCCAGGTCGTCGAGGCGCCCGCGGGGGCGCTGGCCGACCGGCTGCAGGCCAGCGACTGGCTCCTCGTCTTCGCGGGGGTTCCGCTCGAGGTGCTCGCCACCGCGGTCGAGGCGCTCCTCGCCCGTGAGGCGGCCGAGGTGACCCGCCTGACGAAGTCGGGGCCCCGGACCTTCGACGTCCGCGGCGCGATCGTGGCCGCCCGCACCGGTCGCGCGGGCGACGTGGCGGCGGACGACACGCCCTCGGCGGTCCTCGCCTCGCTCGCCATCCCGGCGGACTGTGCGATACTGCGCATGGTCGTACGACACACCACACCTGCCGTACGCCCCGACGACATTCTGACCGCGCTGCGTGAGATCGCCGACCTGCAGCCTCCGCGTCCGCCCCTGGTGACGCGTCTGGCGCAGGGACCGCTCGACACCGCAACCGCGAGGGTGGCCGACCCGCTGACATGACCAAACCAGGCATGACGACGAACCGGCTGCCGACGAGAACGCCGACGGCACGAGGGACCGGGGCCGCGCCCAGCGCGAACCGGGACCGGGTGTAACGCATCGACTTCCGTCCCGGGCAACGGGACGACAGGAACCGCGTTTCGAGCGGTGGCGACGGCTCAGGCCGCGGTGTGGGTCACACCGCTCCTGACGGGAGGCTGCCGGATGGCACCCAACGACACCACTGCTTCGACCGAGACCACCGAGGGCACCGAGGGCGGGGCCGGCCCGAACCTCTTCGACGCCGAGGCGGCGGCGCCTGCCGCCGACGCGCCCGCTGCCACGCCACGCAAACGGGCCTCGCGCCGCGTCACGAAGAAGGCGGCCGCGCCCGCGCCCGCAGACTCCGACCCCTCGGAGGCCGGGGGGTCCACGCGGGCCGCTGAGCCGACCGAGGACGCCGCTCCGACGCGCCCGCCGCGCAAGCGTGCGAGCCGGGCGGCGAAGGCGGCCGCCTCCGCGGACGCCCCGAAGGCGACGCGAACCCGGCGCACGAAGGCGGCGGCCGGACGCGACGCCGCCGACGGTCGCGACACCGGGGACGGCGGCGACACCGGGGACCGCAGCGAGGCCGCCGGCACCGCCGCGCCCGCGTCCGACGCCCCGGCCGGGGAGACCGGCGAGAGGACGGACGGCAGCGACCGCGCCGCCGCAGCCCTCGAGGAGCTCGTCGCGAGCGTCGACGCCCGGGGCTCCCTCGACGCGTCCATCGACGCGTCCGTCGACGAGCTCGACGATGCTGTCCACCCCGATGAGGACGAGGAGGACGAGGAGAGCGAGGAGGGCGGGGAGCAGGCCGCCGACCCGCTGGCGGTGGTCCCGAGCTTCAGCGTCCTCTTCCAGGCACCCGACACGAGCAGCGTCCCCACGCGTCGCACGCGCACCCGCCGGCCCGAGCCCGAGGAGCAGGCCACGGCCGACGAGCACGAGGTGCCCGCCGACGCCGATGCCGACCACCACGAGGACGAGGCGGACGAGCGCCCCGAGGCCGGCACCGAGGACGCCACGGCGCGTCGCTCGCGCCGTCGCCGCGGGGGCAAGGGGCGTCGCGGCCGCGGCTCGGAGGCCGACGGCGGTGACGAGCTCGAGGACTCCGCGGACGAGCCGACGGACGAGTCCACCGACGAGGCCACGGACCACGAGCCCTCGCCCGAGCCGGAGACCGGCCGTGGCCGTCGCCGCCGCAGCCGTTCCGCGGCGGACGTCAAGGAGGCCCGGGACACCCGCGACGCGGACGTCTCCGGGGACGAGGCCGCGGCCGATGACGATTCCGAGGGTGACGAGGAGACGGGCTCGAGCCGCCGCCGGCGCCGCCGGCGCCGTGCCGGGTCGACCGCGGACTCGTCCGACGAGACCCCCGGCGTCTCGACCCGTGTGCGCCAGCCGCGCAGCGACGAGCCGGTCGCCGTCAAGGGCTCGACCCGCCTCGAGGCCAAGAAGCAGCGTCGGCGCGAGGGCCGTGAGGCCGGCCGCCGTCGCACGATCATCACCGAGGCCGAGTTCCTGGCCCGGCGCGAGGCCGTCGACCGCGTCATGGTCGTGCGCAACAAGGACGGCCGCACCCAGATGGGCGTCCTCGAGGACGGCGTCCTCGTCGAGCACTACATCGACCAGGCCACCAACGTCTCGATGGCCGGCAACATCTACCTCGGCCGCGTCCAGAACGTGCTGCCCTCGATGGAGGCGGCGTTCGTCGACATCGGCAAGGGCCGCAACGCCGTGCTCTACGCCGGCGAGGTCAACTGGGACGCCGCCGGCCTGGAGTCCGGCCAGCCCAAGCGCATCGAGAACGCGCTGAGCTCGGGCCAGACCGTCCTCGTCCAGGTGACGAAGGACCCGATCGGCCACAAGGGCGCGCGCCTCACCTCGCAGATCTCGCTGCCGGGCCGCTACCTCGTCTACGTGCCGAACAGCTCGATGACCGGCATCAGCCGCAAGCTGCCCGACACCGAGCGGGCCCGCCTCAAGAAGATCCTCCGGGAGGTCGTGCCCGACACCGCCGGCGTCATCGTGCGCACCGCCGCCGAGGGCGCGAGCGAGGAGGAGCTGCGCGCCGACGTCGAGCGCCTGACGTCGACGTGGGAGGACATCCAGGCCAAGGCCGAGGCGGCCTCGACCCCGCGCGCCGGCAAGAGCAAGGGCAAGAAGAAGAACGGTGGCACCGGGTCCGCGACCGGCGGCTCGGCCCCTCTGCTCCTGCACGGCGAGCCGGACCTCACGGTCCGGGTCATCCGCGACGTCTTCAACGAGGACTTCAAGCAGCTCGTCGTCTCCGGCGAGCAGGCCTGGCAGGAGATCCACCCGTACATCTCGTCGGTGGCCCCCGACCTCGCCGACCGGGTCACGAAGTGGACCTCCGAGGAGGACCTCTTCGCCCACCACCGCGTCGACGAGCAGCTGTCCAAGGCCATGGACCGCAAGGTGTGGCTGCCCTCCGGCGGCTCGCTCGTCATCGACCGCACCGAGGCGATGACCGTCGTCGACGTCAACACCGGCAAGTTCGTCGGCTCGGGCGGCAACCTCGAGGAGACGGTCACCAAGAACAACCTCGAGGCGGCCGAGGAGATCGTGCGCCAGCTGCGGCTGCGCGACATCGGCGGCATCATCGTCATCGACTTCATCGACATGGTCCTCGAGAGCAACCGCGACCTCGTCGTGCGACGCCTGCTCGAGTGCCTCGGCCGGGACCGGACCAAGCACCAGGTCGCCGAGGTGACCTCGCTCGGCCTGGTCCAGATGACGCGCAAGCGGGTCGGGTCCGGCCTCATCGAGGTCTTCTCGCACGTGTGCGAGCACTGCAACGGCCGCGGCTACGTCATCCACACCGACCCGGTCGACAAGGGCGCCCACCAGCAGCCCGAGTCCGCCGGTGAGAGCCGTCGCCGCGGCGGACGTGCCTCGGGTGGCTCGGGTGGCTCGGGTGGCTCGGGCGGTTCGGGGGCCGGTTCGAACGGTGGGTCGACCGGCGCCGGCGGGTCCGACCATGCCGCGCCTGCCGACGCGCACCGGCCGTCCGGCCCGACGGCGGCCCAGATCGCCGCCGCCGCTCACGCGGCCGCGGTCAAGGGCGCGGCCGTGGCCGCCGACCAGATCGAGCGGCTCGAGCACGCCGTCGAGTCGGCCGAGGGGCACCCCGACCTGGCGCGCGTCGGGGGGCACGACCCGGCGTCGGTCGACGGGCACCCGCACGTCGTCGCCGCGCCGGCGGAGCGCCCGCAGGCGGAGCAGCAGCAGCAGCCCGCCCAGCCGACGGAGTCCACGCAGCCCGCGCAGCCGACGCAGCCGACGCAGCCGACGCAGCCGACGCAGCCGACGCAGACGGCGCAGCCGACGCAGCCGACGCAGACGGCGACCCGGGGCCGACGCCGCCGCGGCCGTGTCGTCGCCCCGGCCGGCCCGCCACGCGGCGGCGCCGGTGACGGGTCGGACGGCTCCGGCCCCGCCTGACCTCGGTTTGGAGCAGCACCGCCCCAGCCGTTAGTCTTGATCCTTGGTGCGCCCACCGGGCCCGTGTTGACGGGCCGGTTCCGAAAGTGGCGATCCACCCCTGAACGAAGAGAGTGAGTTTCACTGTGTACGCGATTGTTCGCGCTGGCGGTCGCCAGGAGAAGGTGTCGGTGGGCGACGTCCTGCTCATCGACAAGGTGACGGGTCAGCCCGGCGACGCCGTCGAGCTCACGCCGCTGCTCCTCGTCGACGGCACGACCGTGACGTCGGATGCCGCGAAGCTGTCGAAGGCGTCGGTCACCGCCGAGGTCGTGAAGGCCGCGAAGGGCCCGAAGATCACGATCATGAAGTACAAGAACAAGACCGGCTACAAGAAGCGTCAGGGCCACCGCCAGCCGCTGACCCAGGTCAAGATCACCGCGATCGACGCCTGACCGGGCCGACACAGACCTCACAAGGAGCAACGACATGGCACACAAGAAGGGTGCGTCCTCGACCCGCAACGGTCGTGACTCGAACGCACAGCGACTCGGCGTCAAGCGCTTCGGCGGCCAGCAGGTCAACGCCGGCGAGATCCTCGTCCGTCAGCGCGGCACGCACTTCCACCCGGGTGAGGGTGTCGGCCGCGGTGGCGACGACACGCTGTTCGCCCTCGTCGCCGGCGCCGTCAAGTTCGGCAGCAGGCGCGGCCGCAAGACCGTCAGCATCGAGCCGGTCGAGGTTGCCGCTGCGGAGTGACGCTCCTGTCACAGCAGACCTCGTGGAAGGGCGGGCCGCGCTGGCCCGCCCTTTCGCATGTCCGCCGCATCCGGCCCGCGTGACCCACCGAGCCGACCACCCCGATCTGGAAGAGTGAACCCATGGCAGTGACCTTCGTCGACCGTGTCGTGCTGCACCTGGCAGCCGGCAACGGTGGCCACGGTGTCGCGTCGGTCCACCGTGAGAAGTTCAAACCGCTCGGCGGGCCGGACGGCGGCAACGGGGGGCACGGCGGGTCGGTCGTGCTCCGCGTCGACCCGCAGGCCACGACGCTGCTCGACTACCACCGCCACCCGCATCGCAAGGCCGGCAACGGCGCACCCGGTGCGGGCGACGAGCGCAACGGCGCCGACGGCGCCGACCTCGTCCTGCCGGTGCCCGAGGGCACGGTCGTCAAGGACGCGTCGGGCGGCATCGTGGCCGACCTCGTCGGCATGGGCACCGAGCACGTCGTGGCCCGCGGTGGTCGGGGCGGGCTCGGCAACAAGGCGCTGGCGTCGACCCGACGCAAGGCGCCGGGCTTCGCGCTGCTGGGGGAGCCGGGGGAGGAGATCGACGTCGTCCTCGAGTTGAAGACGCTCGCCGATGTCGCCCTGATCGGTTTCCCCAGCGCGGGCAAGTCCTCGCTCGTGTCGGTGCTGTCGGCGGCCCGGCCGAAGATCGCCGACTACCCGTTCACGACGCTCGTTCCCAACCTCGGCGTCGTCACGGCCGGCTCGAGCCGCTTCACCGTCGCCGACGTGCCCGGCCTCATCCCCGGTGCCCACGAGGGCAAGGGCCTGGGCCTGGAGTTCCTGCGCCACGTCGAGCGCTGCTCGGTGCTCGTCCACGTCATCGACTGCGCGACGCTGGAGCCGGGCCGCGACCCGATGACCGACCTCGACGTCATCGAGAACGAGCTGTCGCTCTACGTGCCCGACGCCGACCTCGGTGGCCGCCCCATCTCCGAGCGCACCCGTGTCGTCGTCCTCAACAAGGCCGACGTGCCCGAGGCCCGCGAGCTCGCGGAGCTGGTCAAGCCCGACCTCGAGGCACGCGGCCTTGAGGTGTTCGTCGTGTCGGCGGTCGCCCACCTGGGCCTGAACGAGCTGACGTACGCCCTCGCGCGCCATGTCGAGGCGGCGCGCAAGGAGATCGAGGCCGAAGCGGCCCTGCCCAAGCGGGTCGTGCTGCGTCCGCGGTCGGTCGACGACCAGGGCTTCGCGGTGACGAGGGAGAACGGCCCCGACGGACCGTTCTACCGGGTCACCGGCGAGCGGCCGGTCCGCTGGGTGCGCCAGACCGACTTCAGCAACGACGAGGCCGTCGGCTACCTCGCCGACCGCCTCGCGCGCCTCGGCGTCGAGGAGCAGCTGTACAAGGTCGGCGCGGTCGCGGGCGACACCGTCGTCATCGGCGCCACCGACGACGCCGTCGTCTTCGACTGGGAGCCCACGCTGCAGTCCGGTGCCGAGCTGCTCGGCGTGCGCGGCAGCGACCTGCGCCTCGCCGACAGCGCCCGCCCGACGCGCGACGAGAAGCGCGAGGCGATGCGGGACCGGTACGCCGCCCGCGCCGCGACGCAGGAGGAGCTCGACGCCGAGCGTCGTTCCGGCCTCTGGCACCTGCGCGACGAGGAACCGGGCGACGCCTGACGGTCCGCCCGTAGGGTGGGCGCATGAGCTCGTGGGGCGCGCTGCTGCGTCGCGGTCACCTCGGCACGCAGGCCGACCGCGCCGCGTACCGGACGCTGCACACGGCGCTGCTCGCGTCGCCGCCGTTGCGGGCGGGCCTGACGCCCCAGTCGGCGGAGCGCTCGCTCAAGCACCTGCGCTCGCTGCTCGGTGCGCCGGCCGTCGCGATGACCGACACGACCCGGCTGCTGGCCTGGGAGGGCGGCAAGGCGCACCACTCCACCCAGCCGGTGCCGGTCGCGGCCGGCACGCTCCAGCACGGCCGGGCCACCGTCGTCGGGGGTCCGGACGTCGCGTGCGCCGAGCCCTCGTGCATCGTGCGGCAGGCCGTCGTGGCGCCGCTCGACGTCGACGAGAAGGTCGTCGGCACCCTGCAGGTCTTCACCGACCAGGCCTCGGCGAGCCTGGTCCGCGCGACGAACGAGGTGGCCCGGTGGGTGTCCGGGCAGCTCGAGCTCGCCGAGCTCGACGCGTCCCGGACCCGCCTCATGGAGGCCGAGGTCCGGGCGCTGCGGGCCCAGATCAGCCCGCACTTCGTCTACAACTCGCTGACCGCCATCGCCTCGTTCACCCGCACCGACCCGGAGCGGGCCCGTGAGCTGCTCCTCGACCTCGCCGAGTTCACCCGGTACTCCTTCCGGCGGCACGGCGAGTTCACGACGCTGGCCGAGGAGCTGCGCTCGATCGAGGCCTACCTCGTCATCGAACGGGCCCGCTTCGGCGACCGGCTCACGGTGACCGTGCGGGTCGCGCCCGAGGTGCTGCCCGTCGTCGTGCCGTTCCTGTGCCTCCAGCCGCTCGTCGAGAACGCCGTGCGTCACGGCATCGAGGGCCGCGCGGGGCCGGGGGAGATCAGCATCCTTGCCCAGGACGTCGACCAGGAGTGCGTTGTGACGATCGAGGACAACGGCGTCGGAGAGGATCCCGAGCGCGTGCGCCGCGTGCTGTCCGGCGACCCGGCGAGCGACTCGGTGGGCCTGGCCAACGTCGACGAGCGGCTGCGCGCGGCCTACGGAGACGAGTACGGTCTCGTCGTCGAGACCGCCCGCGGCGCGGGGACCAAGGTCGTCGTCCGGCTTCCGAAGTTCAGGCCCGGGGTGCACGTGTGAGGCGAGGATGAACGACCCAGGCCTGCGGGTGCTGGCCGTCGACGACGAGGCGCCGGCGCTGGACGAGCTCGTGTGGATGCTCGGGCGGCACGCGTCCGTCAGCCAGGTCGTGCCCGCCCAGTCCGGTGAGGCGGCCCTGCGCGTCCTGCACGACCAGCAGGTCGACGCGATCTTCATGGACGTGCAGATGCCGGGCCTGAGCGGCCTCGACCTCGCCCGGGTCCTCGCGCGGTTCACGACCCAGCCCCCGGTCGTCTTCGTCACGGCCCACGAGCAGCACGCGGTCGACGCGTTCGAGCTCAACGTCGTCGACTACCTGCTCAAGCCCGTGCGTGACGACCGCCTCGACCAGGCCGTCCGCAAGGTCGTGCGTCGGCTCGACGGGGAGGGGTCCGCCCCGTCCCCGCCCACGGCACCGGACGAGAGCATCGTCGTCGAGCTGGCCGGCGTGAGCCGGCTCGTCCCGCGATCGGAGGTGCTGTACGTCGAGGCGCAGGGCGACTACGCCCGCCTGCACACGGCCACAGGCAGCCACCTCGTGCGGGTCCCGCTGACGACGCTCGCCGACCAGTGGCGAGAGGCGGGGTTCGTGCGGATCCACCGGTCCTCGCTCGTGTCGCTGGCGCACATCACCGAGTGGCGCACCGAGTCCGGGCGCACGACCGTCGTCGTGGGCGGCCACGAGCTCGTCGTCAGCCGCCGGCACACGCGCGCGCTGCGCGACGTGCTCGTCCGCCGGGCCCAGCCCCGGGGCCGGACGTGACCCCGCTCGGGCCGGGCACCCCTGACGCCGCCCCGCCGTCGCGGGTCCGGGTCACCAGCCCACGCACGGCGGCGGCCCGCACGCGGGCGACCTCGATCGCCTCGGAGATCGACGAGCAGACGCCGCTCGGCGAGGTCTACATCACCTCGCTCATGCGCAGCCAGCTGCGTCTCGCCCTCGGCGTGGCGGCCGTGGTGGCCGTGACGCTCGGTGGGCTGCCGCTGCTGTTCCGGCTGTGGCCCGAGCTCGGACGCGTGCACGTGCTCGGCGTGCCCGTGCCGTGGGTGCTCCTCACGGTCGTCGCCTTCGTCGAGATCCTCGTGCTCGGCCGGGTCTACGTCCGTCAGGCCGAGCGCAACGAGGAGAGCTTCAGCGACCTCCTCGACGGGCGCTGAGGAGCGAGCCGGTGAACAGCGCTGTCAGCATCGTGGCGGTCGTCGTCGTGTCGCTCGCCTCGCTCGCGGTCGGGGCTTTCGGGCTGCGCCTGTCGCGTACCATGAGCGACTTCTACGTCGCCTCCCGCGGCGTCAGCCCCGTCCTCAACGCGTCGGCCATCAGCGGCGAGTACCTCTCTGCAGCGAGCTTTCTCGGCGTCGCCGGCCTCATCGTGGCGCGTGGTGTCGACATGCTCTGGCTGCCGGTCGGCTGGACCGCGGGGTACCTGCTGCTGCTCGTCTTCGTCGCGGCGCCGCTGCGCCGGTCGGGGGCCTACACCCTGCCCGACTTCGCGCAGCTGCGCCTCGAGTCGCTCGCCGCCCGGCGTCTGTCGAGCCTGCTCGTCGTCGGCATCGGCGTGCTCTACCTCATCCCGCAGTTCCAGGGCGCGGGCCTGACTCTGCGGACGCTCACCGGGGCACCGTCGTGGGTGGGTCAGCTCGTCGTCGCGTTCGTCGTGTGCCTGAGCGTCCTGCCGGGCGGGATGCGCAGCGTCACGCTCGTGCAGGCGTTCCACTACTGGCTCAAGCTCGTCGCCCTGCTGACGCCGCTGTTCTTCCTCGTCGGGGCGTTCGCGAGCCGGGACCGCTCGACCGGCGTCGGCACCCTCGACGTCGCGGACTGGGTCGAGCCGCTGCGCGGGGAGAACGCGCTGTACCTCACGTACTCGCTCGTCCTCGCGACGTTCCTCGGCACGATGGGGCTGCCGCACGTCGTCGTTCGCTTCTACACCAACCGCGACGGACGCGCCGCGCGTCGCACGACCCTCGTCGTCCTGGCTCTGTTGTCCGGGTTCTACCTGTTGCCGGTGCTCTACGGGGTGCTCGGGCGCTCGGTCGCCGCGGACCTCGTCGCCAGCGGCCGCGCCGACTCGGTCGTCCTCCAGCTGCCGAGCCGGCTGCTCGAGGGACCGGCCGCGCAGGGGCTCACCGCGCTGCTGGCAGCGGGCGCGTTCGCCGCGTTCCTGTCCACCTCGACCGGCCTCGTCGTATCAGTGGCCGGCGTCCTGAGCCAGGACCTCGTCCGGTGGGGGTCCGGGCACCGGCAGGGCATCGCGTCCTTCCGCGTCTCCACCGTCATCGCCGTCGTCCTCGCGGTCCTGCTCACCGTCGCCTCGGCGGGCGTGCCGGTGGCCCACGCCGTCGAGCTGGCCTTCGCCGTCGCGGCGTCGACGTTCTGCCCGATGCTCGTCCTCGGGATCTGGTGGCGCGGCCTGACGGCTCCCGGCGCGATCTGCGGTCTCGTCGTCGGCGGTGGGCTCTCGATGGTCGCCGTCGTCGCGACGACCTTCGGCATCGCGACACAGGGGTGGCTCGGCGTCGTCATGAGCCAGCCGGCCGCCGTCACCGTGCCCGCCGCCTTCGCCACCATGGTCGCGGCCTCGGTCGTGACCCGGTCCCGGCGCCCGGAGCACGTGGCGCGCACCATGGTGCGGCTGCACGCCCCGGAGCACCTGCACCTGGACCGCGGGTCGTTCCACCCCGTCGGGTCGACCGCTCAGCGCACGAACGTGGCCGCTCGTCGCGGGTGAGTCCGCGCACGGCGAGCCGGTGCTGCCGCTCGGCGACGTCCGGAACGCCGGAGGATCCGTGACGGCCCGGACGCTCCTACCTTTGCAGTCGCCGGTCCCGTGACCGGCGAGCGGAACGACAGCGACGTCGGTTCACGACCTGCCCGGGCGAGCTCCGGCCGTCCTCGTCGTCCTGCGAGCACACCGACCCGCCCAACGCCAGGCCTCGTCGCCAGGCCAGTCATCCGGAGGTGGCCCGTGAGCAGAGAAGCTCCGCCGCGTGTGGCCGACGACCCCAACGTCGCCATGCAGGACTCGGCCGAGTTCGCCGCTTTGCGAACCAAGTTCCGCCGTTTCGTGTTCCCCCTGACCGCGCTGTTCCTCGCGTGGTACTTCCTCTACGTCTTCCTCGCCGTGTGGGCCAAGGGGTTCATGTCCACGCGCCTGGTCGGCAACATCACGTGGGGCCTGGTCCTCGGCCTCCTCCAGTTCGTCTCGACCTTCGTCATCACGATGGTCTATGCGCGCTGGGCCGACCGCGAGTTCGACCCCGCCGCAGAGGCCCTCGCCCAGAAGATGGGAGGGCACCACAAGTGAGCGCCGTCGCCACGTCCGCCACCGTCGTCTCGTTCGCGCCCGCCGCCACCACGGTCGGCAACCCGGCGATCAACATCGGCATCTTCGCCCTGTTCGTCGTCGTCACCCTCGCCATCGTCATCCGCGCCTCGCGCAACAACCGCAGCGCCGCCGAGTACTACGCGGGCGGGCGCGCCTTCAGCGGTCGCCAGAACGGCATCGCCATCGCGGGCGACTACCTGTCGGCCGCGAGCTTCCTCGGCATCGCCGGAGCCATCGCCCTCAACGGGTACGACGGCTTCCTCTACTCGATCGGCTTCCTCGTCGCCTGGCTGGTGGCCCTGCTGCTCGTGGCCGAGCTGCTCCGCAACGTCGGCAAGTACACGATGGCCGACGTGCTCAGCTTCCGGCTGCGCCAGCGTCCCGTGCGCATCGCGGCCGCGATCTCCACCCTGGTCGTGTCGTTCTTCTACCTGCTGGCGCAGATGGCCGGCGCCGGTGGCCTCGTCGCCCTCCTGCTCGGCGTCGAGGGCGCGGTCGGCCAGCGGGTCGTCATCGCCGTCGTCGGCGTCATCATGATCTTCTACGTCATCTACGGCGGCATGAAGGGCACGACGTGGGTGCAGATCATCAAGGCCGTGCTCCTCATCATCGGCGCCGGCATCATGACCCTGTGGGTGCTCGGCAAGTTCGGCCTCAACCTGTCCCAGCTGCTCGGTGACGCGGCGGCGGCGGCGCCCAAGGCGGCCGACGGTGCCACGCGGGACCTCCTCTCGCCGGGGCTGCAGTACAAGAACCCGATCGACTTCATCTCCCTCGCCATGGCGCTCGTGCTGGGCACGGCCGGTCTGCCGCACGTGCTCATGCGCTTCTACACGGTGCCGACCTCGCGCGAGGCCCGCCGCTCGGTCGTGTGGGCGATCTGGCTCATCGGCATCTTCTACCTGTTCACCCTCGTCCTCGGCTTCGGTGCCGCCGAGCTCGTCGGGGCCAAGGAGATCAAGGCCGCGCCCGGCGCCGTCAACTCGGCCGCGCCGCTGCTCGCCTTCCACCTCGGCGGTGAGATCCTCCTCGGCATCATCTCCGCGGTGGCCTTCGCGACGATCCTCGCGGTCGTCGCCGGTCTGACGATCACGGCGAGCGCGTCGCTGTCCCACGACGTCTACAACACCGTCGTGCGCGACGGGCAGGCGACGCCGGAGGAGGAGGTCAAGGTGGCGCGGATGGCGGCCCTCGTCCTCGGTGCGATCGCCATCGTGGGCGGCATCTTCGCCCTCGGGCAGAACATCGCGTTCCTCGTCGCGCTCGCGTTCGCCATCGCCGCGAGCGCGAACCTGCCGACGATCCTCTACTCGCTGTTCTGGAAGCGGTTCAACACCCGGGGCGCACTCTGGTCGATCTACGGCGGCCTCGTCAGCGCGATCACCCTGATCGTGTTCTCGCCGGTCGTGTCGGGCAAGCCGGTCGACCCGGCCACGGGCAAGAGCCCCTCGATGCTCCAGGGCGTCGACTTCCACTGGTTCCCGCTGGACAACCCGGGCATCATCTCCATCCCGCTCGGCTTCCTGCTCGGGTGGGTGGGCACGGTGACGAGCCGGGAGTTCAACGCCGCCAAGTACGCCGAGATGGAGGTCCGCTCGCTGACCGGCGTCGGCGCCGAGACGGCGACCCACCACTGACCCGCGACCGAGCGGCCACGCGTCCACCGGACGCGTGGCCGCTCGCGTGTCCGCGAGCCCTCCGCGGTCCCGTGCTCGAGGAGCGTCAGAGGAGCGTCAGAGGACGACGAGGTCGTCGCGGTGGATGACCTCGCGCTCGTACTCGGGCCCGAGGTCGCGGGCCAGCTCCCGTGTTGAGCGCCCGAGCAGGGCAGGCAGCTCGGCCGAGCTGTAGTTGACGAGCCCGCGCGCGACGGCCGTGCCGTCGGGTCCACAGACGTCGACGGGGTCGCCCTCGTGGAAGGCGCCCTCGACGGCGACGATGCCGGCGGGCAGCAGCGACTTCTTGCGGTGCACGAGCGCCGCGACGGCGCCGTCGTCGACGATGAGACGCCCGCGTGCCGTCGTCGCGTGCTCGAGCCAGAGCCGGCGGGAGCGTCCGCGGACCCCGATCGGCAGGAAGACCGTGCCGACGTCCCCGCCGGAGAGGACGTCGAGGACCCTGGCGGCGGCGGTCACCGTCGTGACGACGCCGGCCGCCGTCGCGATGCGGGCCGCCTCGATCTTCGTCGTCATGCCGCCGGTGCCCACCTTCGAGCCGCTGCCGCCGATCTCGACGCCGACGAGGTCCTCGGGACCGCGCACGAGGGGGATGCGGGTGGTGCCGGACCGCGAGGGCGGACCGTCGTAGAGCGCGTCGACGTCGGAGAGCAGGACGAGCGCGTCGGCGTCGATGAGGTGGGCGACGAGGGCGGCGAGACGGTCGTTGTCACCGAAGCGGATCTCCGACGTCGCGACGGTGTCGTTCTCGTTGACGATGGGCAGCACGCCCAGGTCGAGGAGGCGCTCGAGGGTGCGGCGGGCGTTGGCGTAGTGGGTCCGCCGCGTGACGTCGTCGGCGGTCAGCAGGACCTGCCCCACGGTGATGCCGTGGACGCCGAACGCCGCGGTGTACCCGGCGAGCAGGGCGCCCTGGCCGACCGAGGCCGCGGCCTGCTGGGTGGCGAGGTCGCGCGGACGGGAGCCGAGGCGCAGGGGGTGGATGCCGGCCGCGATGGCGCCGGAGCTGACGAGGACGACCTGAGTCCCGTCGGCGTGGCGGCCGGCGAGCGCGTCGGACAGCGCGACGAGCCGCTCGTGGTCGATGCCGCCGTCCGGGCCCGTCAGCGAGCTCGACCCCACCTTGACGACGAGCCGTCGGGCGCTGGCGATGACGGATCGGGGTGACACAGCACCGACTGTAGTGAGGCGCCGGGCGGGACCGTCGGCCTGTCCATGGCGGCCCCCGTCGAGTGGGCGCTGCACCCGGCCGTCACGCGGGAGCGGTGACGGGTGCGAGCGCGCGCCCACCCGACGGGACGAGCCGGGGGAGGCGCCGGCCTCGGTCAGGGTGCCTCGACGTAGACGGACGCGCCGAGGTCGAGGAACTGGCGGCCCTTGTCGGCGAGCCCGGCCGCCACGGCGTCGTCGTCGGTCAGCCCCCGCTCGGCCGCGTAGCGTCGGACGTCCTGGCTGATGCGCATCGAGCAGAACTTCGGGCCGCACATGGAGCAGAAGTGCGCCGTCTTGGCCGGCTCGGCGGGCAGCGTCTCGTCGTGGAACGCGCGCGCCGTCTCCGGGTCGAGGGAGAGGTTGAACTGGTCCTCCCAGCGGAACTCGAAACGCGCGCGCGACAGGGCGTCGTCCCAGTCGCGCGCGTAGGGGTGGCGCTTGGCCAGGTCCGCCGCGTGCGCCGCGAGCTTGTACGTGATGACACCCGTCTTGACGTCGTCGCGGTTCGGCAGGCCGAGGTGCTCCTTCGGCGTGACGTAGCAGAGCATCGCCGTGCCGTGCCAGGCGATGTGCGCAGCGCCGATCGCCGAGGTGATGTGGTCGTACCCCGGTGCGACGTCGGTGGCGAGCGGGCCGAGGGTGTAGAACGGCGCACCGTGGCACCAGTCCTGCTGGAGGTCGACGTTCTCCTTGACGAGGTCGAGCGGCACGTGGCCCGGGCCCTCGACCATCACCTGGACGTCGTGGTCCCAGGCCCGCTCCGTCAGCTCGGCGAGGGTGCGCAGCTCGGACAGCTGGGCCTCGTCGTTGGCGTCGGCGGTGCAGCCGGGCCGCAGGCCGTCGCCGAGGCTGAAGGCGACGTCGTAGCGGGCGAGGATCTCGCACAGCTCGTCGAAGTGGGTGTAGAGGAAGTTCTCCTCGTGGTGGGCCAGGCACCAGCCGGCCATGATCGACCCGCCCCGGCTGACGATGCCCGTGATCCGACGGGCCGTGAGCGGCACGTAGCGCAGCAGGACGCCGGCGTGGACGGTCATGTAGTCGACACCCTGCTCGCACTGCTCGACGACCGTGTCGCGGAAGACCTCCCACGACAGCCGTGACGCGTCCCCGTCGACCTTCTCCAGAGCCTGGTAGATCGGCACGGTGCCGATCGGGACCGGTGAGTTGCGCACGACCCACTCGCGGGTCGTGTGGATGTCGTCGCCGGTCGACAGGTCCATGACGGTGTCCGCGCCCCACCGGGTGGCCCACGTCAGCTTCTCGACCTCCTCGGCCACCGAGCTCGTCACCGCGGAGTTGCCGATGTTCGCGTTGACCTTGACGAGGAAGGCCCGCCCGATGACCATCGGCTCGCTCTCCGGGTGGTTGACGTTGGCGGGGATGATCGCGCGTCCCGCGGCGACCTCGCTGCGGACGAGCTCGGCGTCGCAACGCTCGCGGGTGGCGACGAACTCCATCTCCTTGGTCACGACCCCTGCGCGGGCATAGGCCAGCTGGGTGACGCGGCGGCTCCCCTTGGCGCGCAGGGGGTTTCGACGCGTGCCGCGCCACTCGAGGGAGGCCGCCCCACGGCGCACGGCCGTGCGGCCGTCGTCGGCGAGGACGCGTTCCCTGCCGGTGTACTCCTCGGTGTCGCCGCGCTCGGCGATCCACCCGGCTCGCAGCGGCGGCAGGCCCTCCTCGGGCACGCTGCCGGGCCCCGACGTGTCGTAGAGGCGGAACGGGGGGTTGTCACCGGACTGGGTCACCTCGGTGAACGGCACGGCCAGCCCGTGCGGCTCGCTGGGGACGTGCACCTTGGTGCGGGCGGGTCGGTGGGTCGTCATGGACGGGCTCCTCGCTGGGTGGTGGACGGGTGGGGGTGGGTCGTGGTGTGGGCGACGGGGCCGCGTCCCGCGCCGAGACGCCACGCCGCCGAGGCGAGCAGCGCGCGGCGCACGAAGGCCCGGGCGGACCCCACGGCGTCGGGGACGTCGGCGCCGCGGGCCAGGTGGGCAGCGGCGGCCGAGGCGAAGGTGCAGCCGGTGCCGTGGTCGTTGCGCGTCGGCAGCTCGGCGGAGCGCAGGACGTGGTGGCCGGACGAGTCGACGAGCACGTCGACGCGGTCCGTGCCGTCGCGGCAGGTGACGACGCCGCCGGTGACGACGACGGCCCGGCACCCGGTCGACTCCCGGAGGGCGCGGGCCTGCCGCGTCTGGCCGGCGACGTCCGTGGCGGGCCGGCAGCCCAGCAGGACGCCGGCCTCCTCGGTGTTCGGGGTGAGCAGCGTCGCGTGCGGCAGGAGCAGGTCGCGCAGGGCCGCCGGCACCCCGGGACCGGCCAGGGCGTCGCCGCTCGTCGCGACGAGCACGGGGTCGACGACGAGTCGAGGGAGGCGTCCGAGCGCCGCGAAGCCGGCCACGGCCGCCACGACCTCGACGGAGCCGAGCATCCCCACCTTGACCGCCGCCGGCGCAAGGTCGCGCAGGACCGCCTCCACCTGCGCGGCGACGACGTCGGCGGGCACCGCGTGCACCGCGTGCACCCCGGTCGTGTCCTGGACGGTGACGGCGGTGACGGCGCTCGCGCCGTGCACGCCGAGGGCGCCGAACGTCGCGAGGTCGGCCTGCAGGCCCGCGCCGCCACCGGAGTCCGAGCCGGCGACGGTCAGGGCGACGGGTGGCGTGGTGGACGTCATGGCGGGAACCCCCCTGAGGCAGAGA
Organism: Monashia sp. HAY1-5C; assembly: GCF_056755255.1. Classification (NCBI taxonomy): domain Bacteria; kingdom Bacillati; phylum Actinomycetota; class Actinomycetes; order Micrococcales; family Intrasporangiaceae; genus Intrasporangium; species Monashia sp. HAY1-5C. The sequence continues at coordinate 20,407 of NZ_JBPGXG010000066.1, forward strand.
CCGACTCGACGATGGCGCGGGTCGCGGCCGTCGGGTCGGCGGCGCGCATCACCGGGCCCATGACGGCGATGCCGTCGGCCCCCGCCTCGAGACAGGCGCCCGCGTTCGACGCGTCGACCCCGCCGAGGGCGAGGACCGCGGGCAGCGTGCGGCGGACGCGTCGGGCGGTGGTCAGGGCCGCGCGCAGCCCGGTGACGCCGAGGGCGGGCCCGTAGCCGGGCTTTGACCGCGTCGGTGCCACGGGCGAGAGCGTCGCGAGGTCGAGCCCGTCGTCGGCCGCTCGCACGAGGTCGGACACCCGGTGGCAGGACCGGCCGACGAGCCGCGCCCCGGCCAGCTCGGGGTCGAGCTCGCGGACCCGGTCGACGTCGCGGCTGGGCAGGTGCACCCCCACCGTGTCGAGCGGCACGGTGAGGTCCGGTGGCAGGGGAGCGGCGACGAGGAGCCCGGCCTGCGCCTCGGCGCAGAGCATCGCCACCGCCTCGACGAGCCGGGCCCGCTCGGGTGCCGGCAGGTCGCGCTCGCGGACGAGGACGCCGTCGGCGCCCCCGTCGAGCGCCAGCGCGACGACGTCGAGCACCGCGCGACCGGCGGGAACCTGGCTGCGGTCGGTGACGACGAGCACGCGTGGCGCGCTCACGCGCCGACCATCCCCTCGAGGGGCGAGGAGGCCCGGGCCAGGTGTCGCCGGGGGACCCGCCCGGCCAGCCGGGCCAGGCGCCCGGCCTCGACGGCGTGCCGCATCGCGGTGGCCATCGCGACCGGGTCCTCGGCCCGGGTCACCGCCGTGGCGAGCAGCACGGCGTCGCACCCGAGCTCCATCGCCCGCGCGGCGTCCGAGGCCGTGCCGATGCCGGCGTCGAGGACGACGGGCACGTCGACGGCGTCGCGGACCAGCTCGATCGCGTGGGGGTTGCGGATGCCGAGCCCGCTGCCGATCGGTGATCCGAGCGGCATGACCGCCGCACAGCCGACGTCGGCGAGCCGACGCGCGACGACCGGGTCGTCGTTCGTGTACGGCAGCACCGTGAAGCCGTCCCGGACGAGCTGCTCCGCCGCGTCGAGGAGCTCGACGACGTCGGGCAGCAGCGTCCGGTCGTCGGCGACGACCTCGAGCTTGACCCAGTCGGTGCCCAGGGCCTCACGGGCGAGCCGTGCCGTGAGCAGCGCCTCCCGGGCGGTGCGGCAGCCGGCCGTGTTGGGCAGCAGCCGGACCCCGGACGCGTCGAGGACGTCGAGCAGGCCACCGGTCCCGCCCCGCGGCACGCGACGCATCGCCACGGTGACCATCTCCGTCCCGGACGCGCGCACGGCGGCCGCGAGCACGTCGTGGCCCGTGGCTCCTCCGGTGCCGAGGACGAGCCTCGACCCGAACGTCGTTCCGCCCAGGACGAAGGGGTCTGCCGGGCCGGCCTGCGCGGCAACGGTTCCCACGTCAGCCACCTTGCAGGGCCGTGACCACCTCGACCCGGGAGCCCACCGGGACGACGGTGCGGGCCCACGCGGACCGCGGGACGACGACGTGGTCGACCGCGACCGCGACACCACGAGGTGGCACCCCGAGGTCCTCGACGAGGTCGTGGACGGTGGCGCCGGGGCGCACGAGGCGCTCCTCGCCGTTGACGTGGACGGTCACGCGTGCTCCTTCGGGTCGGGGGACGGGCAGAGTCGGACGGGGTCGAAGGCGAGGGCCGGCCGCGGGGGTGGGCGGCCGTCGACGTGGGCGGTGACCGTCTCGGCCGTCAGCGGCGCGAGCAGGACGCCGTCCCGACCGTGCCCGGCGGCCACGAGCAGCCCCTCGACGCAGGTCGGGCCCACGAGCGGGAGGTTGTCGGGCGTCGCCGGACGCAGCCGGGCCGTCGCCTCGCGGAAGTCCGCCTCCGCGAGCTCGGGCACGACGTCGACAGCGTCGTGCAGCAGGTCGTGCACGGCACCCGCGGTGACCGTGGTGTCCTCGCCGACGTCCTCGCTCGTGGCCCCGACGACCACCTCGCCGTCCGGTCGCGGTACGACGTACACCTCACGGCCGTGGACCGTGGCACGCACCGTGTGGCCCAGCACGTCGCCGGTGGTGCCCAGCCGGAGCACCTGGCCCTTGAGCGGGCGGACGGGGACCGGGTGGCCGAGGGAGCGGAGGGCGGCCGGTGCCGACCAGCCCGCCGCGACGACGACCACGTCGGCGTCGATGTCGACGTCTGCCGCGGCGCCGCCCGGGCCGAAGCCGGTCCCGACGGGACGTGCCGCGACGGCCCGTCCCTCGTGCAGCACCGGCTCCGCGGCCACGGGCAGCACGGTGCCCCCGTGCGCCACGAACGCGTCTGCGAGCGCCGCGACGACGGCCCGCGGGTCGACGGCGGCCTCCTCGAGACGCAGGGCTCCCGCGACCCGTGGGCTCAGCGCCGGTTCGAGGCGGCGCGCCGCCCGCGCCGTGAGCCGCTCGGCCCGGCAGCCGCGCCGCTCGAGGAGGTGGGCATGACGCGCGAGGTGCGAGGCGTCGTCGGCGTCGAAGGCGACGAGGAGCGTCCCGCGCGGCGCGAGGTCGAGGGGTCGTCCGGCGTCGCGGGCCAGCTGGTCGGCGAACTCGGGCCACGCCCGGGCCGAGACGAGCCCCGCGGACAGGAGGGCGTCCTGGCCGAAGACCGCCTCGCTCGCCGGTGCGACCATCCCGGCCGCCGCGTGGCTGGCGCCCGTGCCGAGGGCCGGGTCGAGCACGGTGACGACGTGGCCGCGTCGGGCGAGCCGCCACGCGCACGACAACCCGATGACCCCGCCGCCGAGGACGGCGACGCGCCGCGCGGGCGCCGGGTTCGGCTCCTCGGCCGTCACGACGCGGCGCCGGTCGACCCGTTCCCGACCGCCGACGCCAGGGGCGTCGACGGGTCGATCGGTGGTGGGGACCCCGAGGGGAGGGGCGGGTTCGTGTCCGCGCCGGCCAGCGCCCGGAGGAGCGCCGCCAGGGACGCGGCCGGGTCGGCCGCGGTGCTCAGTGCGCCCACGACCGCGACGCCGTGCGCCCCGGCCCCGAGCAGCGAGGGGACGCGGGACGCGTCGACGCCCCCGATCGCGACGACGGGCAGCCGGGTCGCGGCCGCGACGGCGGCGACGCCCGCCGGCCCGAGGGGGTCGGGCAGGCCGGGCTTGGTCGTCGTCGCGTACGCCGGACCGACGCCCAGATAGGTGGCCCCCTCCGCCTCGGCGGCACGCGCGGTGGCCGCGTCGCGGGCCGTGGCGCCGACGACGAAGCCGGCCGGGACCAGGGCCCGCACCCGTGCGACCGGAAGGTCCGTGGCACCGAGGTGCACGCCGTCGGCGCCCGCGGCGAGTGCGACGTCGAGGCGGTCGTCGACGAGGACCAGGACGCCGGCCGGCCGGGCGACCGTGAGCACCCGGAGCGTCAGGTCGAGCGCGGCGCGGTCGGTCAGCTCCTTGGCGCGCACCTGCACGGCGAGCGACCGGGGCTCGGGGCAGGCCGCGGCGGCCCGGACCTCGCGCATCGGGTCACGCCCGTCGCGGGTGTCGGTGAGGACGTGGAGCCGGGGGAGGTGCCCCGTCGGGTCGTGCGGCGTCATCGCGTCTCCTTGGTCCCTGCGCCGGC
>NZ_JBPGXG010000067.1:0-23704 GCF_056755255.1 Monashia sp. HAY1-5C
AGGAAGTACTGGCGCACCTCCTCGTTGTCCCAGTTGAGGTCGGGCTGCTCCCGCGCGAAGAGGTGGCAGTACCACTGTCCGTCCTCGATGCGTTGCCACGCGGCTCCACCGAAGTGGGAGCGCCAGTCCGAGGGAGGCTGGCTGCCGTCGGTTCCGGCGCCGTCGCGGAAGATGTAGCGCTCGCGGGCGGCGGAGTCGATCCCGGACCGCAGTGCCTCGACGAACCACGGGTGCTGGTCGGATGTGTGGTTGGGGACGATGTCGATGATGACCTTGATGCCGAGACCGTGCGCGTCGGTCACCAGGGCGTCGAAGTCGTCGAGAGTTCCGAGTCGCGGGTCGACGGCGCGGTGGTCAGTGATGTCGTAGCCGCCGTCTGCCAGAGGCGAGGGGTAGAACGGGCTGAGCCAGATGGCGTCGACCCCGAGCTCGGCCAGGTAGGTCAGCCGGCTCCGAATCCCGGGGAGGTCTCCGATGCCGTCACCGTCGGCATCGGCGAAGCTGCGGGGGTAGATCTGGTAGATCACAGCGCGTCGCCACCAGTCCTGGTCCGGCGTGCTGGGGAGAGTGTGGGTCACCATGAGTGGGTTGCCTTCTGGGAGTGCGGTGGTCGCGTTCGTCATGTCTCAGCCCTTGACTGAGCCGGCCAGCATCGCCTGGATGAAGTACCTCTGGAAGACCAGGAACACCACGATCGTCGGGGCCATGATGAGCAGCGCGCCGGCGTTCAGCAGCACCACGTCGGTGGAGTGGGCCCCCACGAAGCCCTGGAGGGCGCCCGCCATGGTTCGCTTGTTCGGGTCGTCGATGAGCACGATGGCGAGCAGGAACTGGTTCCACGTGCTGAGGAACATCAGGACCCCCAGCGATGCGAGGGCGGGGACGGCCAGCGGAAGCTGGATGTGGCGGAAGGCTTTCCACGGGCCGGCGCCGTCGATGGAGCTGGACTCGGACAGCTCGGCGGGCACCGACTGGAAATGCGTGCGCATCCAGAACACGGCGAAGGGCATGTTCAGGCCGATGAGCGGCAGGATCAGCCCGAGCTGGCTGTTGAGCAGTCCGAACTGCTGCATCTGGTAGTAGAGCGGGACGACGACGATCTCGTACGGCAGCGTCAGTCCGAGGAGCAGGAGCAGGAAGAAGACGTTGCCGAACGGGATCCGTAGCTGCGCGATGGCGTAGGCGGCCATCGCGGAGATGAGCATGGCGATCGGGACGACACCGATGACCAGCACGACGCTGGAGCGCACGAGGTTCGTGATGTTGGCGACGTTCCAGGCGTCGATGAAGTTGTGCCACTGCGGGTGCGCGGGGAAGGAGATGCCGGCCGGGGCGCTGCCTTGGGGTTGCAGCGCCGCGGAGAACATCGACAGGAGCGGGAAGACGGAGAACAGGGCGGCGGCGCCGAGCAGGACCGTCTTGGGCGCGTTGTCACGCAAGGAGGCGAGCATCACAGGTCACCGCTCTCGGAAGAAGCGCTGGATGGGCAGGATGACGGCCAGCACGATCAGGCTCAGCACGATGGCCAGGGCCGACGACTGGCCGATGCGGTTCTCGGTGAAGGCCAGCTGGTAGACCTGAACGCCGGGGACCTGGGTGGCATAGCCGGGGCCGCCCTGGGTGGACATGAAGACGACGTCGAAGCTGGCGAGGGCGGCGATGATCGTGATGGTCACGCAGACCCCGATCTCGGAGCGCAGGCCGGGCAGCGTGATGGCTCGGAACTGCTGGATCCGGTTCGCGCCGTCGAGCGAGGCCGCCTCGTAGAGGCTGGCGTCGATCTTGCCGATGCCCGCCATGAGCAACAGGGTGCACAGGCCGGTGGCGAGCCAGGTGCCGATGATGCCCACTGCCGGCAGGGCCCAGGTGAAGTCGCCGAGCCAGGCGCGAGTGACGGACTGCAGGCCGACCGCACGCAGGATCTGGTTGACCGCGCCGTCCGGGGAGTACATCCACGTCCAGGCGATCGCCGACGCTGCTCCGGGGATGATCTGCGGCAGGAACATCAACGTCCGGGCGGCGCCGCCGGCCCACGTGGACCTGATCTCCCGGACGATCGAGGCGATGACGAGGGCGAGCAGCACCGGCAGGAAGGTGAAGAAGGCGATGAGGATGAAGGAGTGGACGATCGAGGCCAGCAGCTGCGGTTCGGTGAAGACCCGCGTGTAGTTCTGGAGCCCGACCGGGGTGGCCACGCTGATGCCGTCCCAGTCGAAGAACGAGTACTGGAACGCCGTGTAGATCGGGTACAGCTCGAAGACGGCGTACATGACCAGGGCAGGCAGGGCGAAGAGCCATCCGGCCCACCGAGCGCGTGAGCGGGTGCGGTGGCCTGCGGTTCGGTCCGAAGTCCCCGGCCGCAGGTTACGGCGCGAGGTCGGGGGGACAGTGCCGGTGGCGTCGACGCGGCCGGTGAGGCCGTCGACGGTGGTCATCGCTTCAGCTCGTCGTCGTACGTGGTCTGGACGTTCTTGACGAACTGCTCCGGCGTGGAGCTGCCGCCGAGCAGGAGCTGGCTCTCCGGGTTCCAGGCCTGGTTGGAGATGCCGGCCGTGGCGTTCTGCACGAAGGGCACCTGTCCGTCGGCCGCCGACACGGTGGCGAAGGCCTTGCTGACGTCGTTGAGCACGGAGTCGGGCTTGATGGTCGGGGCCTTCTGCGAGGTGGTGCCCGTGGGCATGAAGCCGTTGTCGACGGCGATCTGACGGGCCTCGTCACTCGAGAGGAAGTTCAGGAAGGCGGCGGCGGCGTCCTTGTTCTTCGACTTCGACGGGATGCCGAACGCGGTGGCCGCGTCGGACATCGCGGCGACCTGGCCGCCGGTGGTCACTGGAGGCATGGGGAAGAAGCCGACCTGGCCTGGCATCGTCTTGTCGAGGTTGGCGGCGTCCCAGTTGCCCCAGGGGAAGAACAGACCCTTGTTGCCGGCGAACAGGGCGTCTGCGGCGGTGGCGTCCAGGGCGTTGACCGACGGCGGGAACAGGCCGGCCTGGTTCCACTCCTGGACCTGCTTGGCGGCCGCCACCGCCTCTGGTGTGTCGATGGTGGCCCCCGGCGCGTTGAACACCCACTGAGCGACCTTCTGCGGGCCCATCGAGGAGTTGAGCAGCAGCTGGAACGGGAACACCCCGCCGCCCTCCTTGTTCGCGACGACCATGCCGGTCAGGCCTGCCGCCTTCGCCTTGGTCATCAGGCCGGTGAGTGCCTCCACCGACGTGGGCGGCGCCGTCATGCCGACCTGCCCGGCGAGCTTCTTGTTGTAGTACAGGCCCGTCATGGTGAACCCGCTGGCCTTGGCGTAGAGCGATCCCGAACCGGCCACGCCGTCCTTCTCCCGGAACTGCGCGAGCTGGGAGGCGGGCAGCTGGTCCCATCCGTAGGCCGCCGCGTACGCGTCGAGGTTGGTCAGCAGGTGGTTCTTCGTGCCGGCCGTCACCGAGATGACGCGGACGAGGTCCGGGGGCGTCGCCGAGGCGATCTGCCGAGGCTGGTTCTGCGTCGTGACGTTGTCCGGGTCGTAGGTCGGCGTGATCGTCACGTTGGGGTACTTCTTCGTGAAGGCTGCGATGAGGGCGTCGTCGACCGCCTTGAGCCCTTGGCCGTCGTAGAGCTTGAGGGTCACCGGCTGGGTGCCCACCGAGGTGCTGACGGACGTCGGGATCGAGTCGACCGCGGCGACGTTGGAGGAGGCGGGGCCGGGGGCCGAACAGGCGGCCACGCCCGCCGCGGACAGGGCGCCCAGTGCACCCGCCAGGCAGAGGCGGGTTGAACGCGAACGGTGACCTGCGAAGTGCATGGGAGTTCCTCCTGCGCCGTTGAAGGGGGCCGGCCACCTGGTGTCGCCGACAGTCACTCGAACAGTGAGCGGGAAGCACTGGAAACGCTTCCAGTCACGATGGTGAGGCCGACTGGTCACGCATGTCAAGAGAGCAGTACGCGATTCGAAACGCCCCTAGTCTCAAGGCGCAGCTCCAACCACTGGGACCAAGGTGATGGTGAAAGCGTTTCCAGTCGTCTATCCTGTCGCCGTGGCAGACGTGACACCGGCGAAGGTGACCCTGGCCGACATCGCCCGCATGGCCGGCGTCGGCGTGGGCACAGCGTCACGCGCCCTCAGCAACGCGAAGAACGTCGCCCCGGCGACCCGCGCACGCGTGCTACGCGTGGCCGAGGACAACCACTACGTCGTGTCGCCCGAGGCCTCACGGCTGGCGAAGGGCAACACCGGGCGGGTCGCCCTCGTGGTGCCCCACCTCTCCCGGTGGTTCTTCGGCTCGGTCGTGGAGGGCCTCGACTCGGTCCTGCGCGGGGCCGAGCTGGACGTGCTGCTCTACCAGGTCGGCGGCGTCCGGGACCGGCACGACTTCTTCGAGCGCCTCCCGGCCCGGCGCAAGGTCGATGCGGTCGTCGTCATCGGCTTCCAGGTGGAGGACGCCGAGCGCGCCCGCCTCGAGACCATGGGCGTCCACATCGTCGCAGCCGGCGGACAGTCGGCCGCCTACCCCTGCGTGCACATCGACGACCACGAAGCGAGCCGGCAGGCCGTCGACCATCTGCTTCATCTCGGCCACACCCGCATCGGGATGCTCGAGGCCTTCGACCCGGACCAACCGGGGCTGAGCTCGACTCGATCACCCGCCTACTACGAGGCGCTCGAGCGCGCCGGCATCGAGGTCGACCCCACCCTTGTCGTCACCGCGCCCTGGGGGGGCGAGCATGGAGCCGCGTCGATGAGCCGGCTCCTCGGGCACCCCGAGCCTCCGACCGCGGTGTTCGCCCATTCCGACGAGGTGGCTCTCGGCGCGATCCGCACCCTGCGACGCGCCGGGCTCCAGCCTGGGCATGACGTGTCGGTGGTGGGAATCGACGACCACCCCGTGGCCGAGCTGAGCGATCTCACCACGGTGCGGCAACGACCGGCAGAACAGGGCGTCCTCGCCGGCCGGCTGCTCCTCGACCTCCTCAACGGCGGCACCGCGCCCAGCGCGTCCACCACGCTTCCCACCGAGCTGGTCGTCCGAGGAAGCACGGCCCCGCCTCGTCGCGGCTGAGCTCGTCTGCCCTGTGGGCTTTCCGATGAGGCGACGGTCACGAGGCCTTGCGCGTGAAGGTGAGGTGGGTGACGCCGCTGGGAGAGGAGACCGCCTCGACGTCGTAGGCATCCTCGAGCGCCTCCAGGCCGTCCCAGACACGGACGCCGCGACCGAGCACGATCGGGACCTGGACGAGATGCATGTGGTCGACGAGCCCTGCGGCGAGGAAGTCACGGACGACGGTGGGGCCGCCGCCGACCCGCACGTCCTGGCCGCCGGCTGCTTCCCTGGCGATGTCGAGTGCGTCGGCTGGGGCAGCGTCGAGGAAGTGGAACGTCGTTCCGCCCTCCATCTCGATCGAGGACCGCGGATGGTGCGTGAGAACGAAGGTCGGTGTGTGGAAGGGCGGGTTGGGGCCCCACCAGCCCTGCCAGTCCGGGTCATCCCGCCATCCGGGTGGGCCGAACTTGTTGGCGCCCATGATCTCGGCGCCGATGCCGGGACCATGGCGCTGAGCGAAGGCGTCGTCGACCCCGGCAGTTCCGCCCGCGTCCCAGAACCGAGTGCCGAACATCCACTCGTGCAGCCGCTCGCCCGCATGCCCGAAGGGTGCTTCGGCGGACTGCGGCTCGCCGGTGGCGAACCCATCGAGCGAGATGGACAGGTTGTGGATCCGTGTGAGTGACATCCGCGCGCTCCTCGGCTGATGTTGGCGCTGTGCAGTCGGTCCTGGACGGACCACCAGAATGCCCGAGACGTACGGATCCTGGGCCGGCGTCGTCATGGCGCCTAAGGTTGACGGGCACCTGACCGGCCACGCGGCCAACGCATGCCGGCAGGGCTCGGCCACGACGCAACCCGACCGTGGAGGAAAGGACAGGCAAGAGGGACGATGGTCAACGTTCTGCTGGCCGGCGCGATCTCGATGGCGGTGGCGCTGCTCTGCACGAAGCCGTTCATCCGGCTCCTGGTCCGGCATCGGTACGGTCAGTTCATCCGAGACGACCTCGTGCACCACCACGTCAAGCGCGGCAAGCCCACGATGGGGGGCGCGGTGATCATCGGGGCAGCGCTGGCCGGCTACTTCGCCTCGCACGCGATCTTGGCGGCGCTCGGCGCGTCCGGGGTCTTCAAGGCGAGCCACCGCGGCATGTCACTGAGCGCCCTGCTCGTACTGTTCCTGCTCGTCGGACTGGGCGTCGTCGGGTTCCTCGACGACTACATCAAGATCCGCAAGGAACGCAGCCTCGGCCTCACGTCCAGACAGAAGCTCCTGGGTCAGACGCTCGTCACCGTCGTCTTCGCGCTCGGCGCCCTGCTCTTGACGACCTCAGGCGGACGGACACCGGCATCGACGGCGGTCTCCTTCATCCGAGACACCGGTCTCGATCTCGCCGTCGCCGGCCCGGTCGGGGGCCTGCTGCTGTTCATCGTGTGGGCGAGCGTTCTCATCGCGGGCGCCTCGAACGGCGTCAACATCACCGACGGCCTGGACGGTCTGGCGCCCGGCGCATCGGTCATGGTCTTCGGCGCCTACACAGCCATCGCGCTCTGGCAGTACAACCAGGGCTGCACGGTCGCGCCGGGGCCGGGCTGCTACGACGTGACCGACGCACGCGACCTCGCGGTCGTCTCCTGCGCCATCGCCGGCGCGTGCTTCGGGTTTCTGTGGTGGAACACCTCCCCGGCCGAGATCATCATGGGCGACACCGGCTCCCTGTCGCTGGGTGCAGCGCTGGCCGGGCTCGCCATCATGACCCGCACCCAGCTGCTTCTCGTCGTCCTCGGCGGCCTCTTCGTCATCATCACGGCGTCGGTGATCATCCAGGTCGTCAGCTTCAAGCTCACCGGCAAGCGCGTCTTCAAGATCGCGCCGCTGCACCACCACTTCGAGATGGTCGGGTGGTCCGAAGTGACGATCGTGGCGCGTTTCTGGATCATCGCCGGCCTCTGCGCCTCAGCGGGCCTCGCGCTGTTCTACGGAGACTGGCTGGCACACCGTTGAGCCAGGTGGTCTACCGCCCGATCTGACACCCGCGGTGACAGGGCAACAGCACTTCAACGCCCGGACGCCGGCTCAGAAGATGTCGTGGTCCGGTTCGCCGATCGGCCACTTCGGGTGCAAACGGACGAGGCGGTCGGTGCGCAGGAAGTCGTCGCGCAGACCGGGTGGCATCCCTTCATAAGGCGAGCGCTGGCTGCGGTGCATCGCGATCGCCCGCTCGCGCAGCGGCTGCAGGTGTGCGACGTCCAGGGCCGCGGTGATCTGCTCCTCCGGTCGGCCGAGCCCCTGCCGGTCGAGGTCCAAGTGGGCGCTTTCGGGACGGACGTGCTCGAGCTCGGCGAACCAGCGCGCGAGCAGGTCGCGGGGCAGGGCCCAGCCGTACACGCGAAGGTCCGCCCGCCGGGACGCCGCGGCCACGGTGGCCCGGCCGATCACCACGTGATCACGGTGGCCGTCGCCGTGGTCAGGATCGGTCGTGACGACCACATCGGGTTGGACGTCGTCGATCACCTGGTCGAGGTCGGCGACGACGTCCTCGAAAGGTGCAGCGGTCAGGGTGCCGGGTGCCGGAGCACCATCCATTCCCGAATCGCGATATCCGAGAAGGATGAAGCGGGAGACGCCGAGCACGCGGCCCGCCGCTCGCAGCTCGGCCTCGCGAAGGGCGCCCAGGTCTGCCTCGACCCCCGGTGCCTCGCCCGCCTCGCCGCGCGTCGCGCAGCACACGGTGACGTCGAGGCCGCGTTCGGCTGCCAGTGCAATGACGGAGCCGGTGCCGAAGGTCTCGTCGTCGGGGTGCGCGACGGTGACGAGCAGTCCGCTCATTGCAGCCCGCTCAGGAAGTCGCCGATCGCGCCCATCACCTGCTCCGGCACCTCGAGTGACGGGAAGTGGCTGCTCGCCTCGAGCCGGGCGGCGCTGAACCACGGGTGCTCCACGGCATACGCACGCTGCGCAGTGAGGAACGCGTCGTCGCGCGGTTGCGCGTAGACGTGCAGGACCGGCACCGGCCGGGGGAGGCGGCCGAAGGCCGCCAACGGCACGGGCTCCGCGGCGAAGGCTCGGGCGATCTCCCGTCCCGCGCGTGACCACGCCTCGAAGCCGTAGCCACCCATCGAGGCGATGTACGCGAGCACCGCCGGGTGGTCGACGCCCTCACCCCACATGGTGAACAGGCCGGCCCGCGCCGCGAGCCACGCCTGCGGATCCTGCAACGCGGCGAGGGCATCGCCGAACTGCGGGGGCGCGCCCAGCGGCATCCAGTCCAGAAGCACGACGGCCGGTACGCGATCGGGGCCGAGCCGACGCAGCACCTCCAAGGCCGTCCAGCCGGCGTGCGAGAGGGCGACCGGCACGACGCGCGTCAGCTGCTCGGCGGCGATGAGCGCCACAGCGGCGTCGGCCACCTGAGCGGCACCGAAGTCCGTCGCAGGTCGGGGCGAGTCGCCGTGGCCGGGCAGGTCGACCGAGATCGAGCGGTGGTGCCGCGCTGCGTGTTCCAGCAGCGGATCGAAGACCTCGCGACCGCCGCACCAGCCGGGCAGGTGCAGAAGGGCCGGGTCGCCGACGCCGAGGTCCGTGCGGGCGAGCGGGGGGACGGTGGTGATCATGGCGTTCCTCCAAGGCGGTTACTGCATGATGCAGTATTGATATACTGCATCATGCAGTATGGTCAAGCCCATGGCCGACCTTCGCCCCACCTCCACCTCCTACGCGGTGCTCGGCCTGCTGGCCGTCCGTCCCTGGACGACCTACGAGCTCGCCCGCCAGTCGGAGCGCAGCCTGCGCTGGTTCTTCCCGCGCGCCGAGCGCGCCGTGTACCTGGAGGCCAAGCGGCTCGTCGCCCTCGGCTGGGCCGATGCCGAGAAGACTGCGACCGGCAAGCGGGCCAGCACCGTCTATCGAATCAACCGAGCCGGCCGAAAGGCGCTGCGGGCGTGGCTGGCCGAACCGAGCGCACCGACCCAGGTCGAGTCCGAAGCCGCCCTCAAGGTGTTCTTCGGCGACCAGACCGGGTTGGCCGAGCTGCGCGCCTCGATCGACCTGATCGGCGAACAGGCGACCGAGTCTCTCCGACAGCTCGGAGCGATGGCCGGCGGCGAGCAGCCGTTTCCCGAGCGGATGCACACGAACGTGCTCTCCATGCGGCTGATCTGCGATGTGCACCAGGCCATCCAGGACTGGAGCCACTGGGCGGCCGACGCGGTGCAGGTGTTGGAATCGGACGACGGGGACGCGATCGCCCGGCAAACCGAGCAGGCATTGCGAGAGATCACCTCTCGCGGATGATGGCGTGCGAGGTGTCAAGGCCGATGGTCACCGGAGGGGGCGCCAGACCGACTCCGCCTCGCTGGGCCCCGGCGACCATGCGGCGATCCACGGTCCGGTGCCCTCGCTCGAGTCGAGCACGCCCTCCTCGAGCCAGGTGTAGTCGCCGGCCAGCACACTCCGCGCCAGCCGCGAGTCGGTGACGTCGGTGTTGGTCCAGAGGGCGGCGAAGAGCGTCTCCACGCGCAGCCGGCTCTGGTCGCAGAACGCGTCGGCGAGCTGGTAGGCGTGGCGGCCGCGCACGTCGTCGTCGACGCGCAGCATCTCAGCCCGGCTGCATGCGGCCGTCATGGCGAACAGCTCGGCGCCGATGTCCACGACCCGGCCGAGGAACACCTGCCGGTACTCCAGCTTGGCCTGCCAGCGGGACATGCCGTAGAACGTGTGCCGCGCCAGCTTGCGACTGGACCGCTCCACGAACCGCAGGTGCTCGGCGAGAGGTCCGAAGTCGGCGTACGACATCGGCGCGGTGCCGCGGCCGGCCACGAGGTGCGGCAGCCACTTCGCGTAGAACCCACTGGCGCCCACCGCGGCCCGTGCCTTGTCCTGGACCGTCGCGTCCTTGTCCGCCAGCGCGCCGGCCGCCTTGAGGTGGGCGTCGACGGCCTCCCGGGCGATGAGCAGGCGCATGATCTCGCTCGAGCCCTCGAAGATGCGGTTGATCCGCACGTCGCGCAGCATCTGCTCGGCGGGCACGGCTCGCTCCCCGCGGGCGCGCAGGGACTCGGCGGTCTCGTACCCTCGGCCTCCACGGATCTGCACGAGCTCGTCGGCGATCTTCCACGCCATCTCGCTGGCCCACAGCTTGGCCAGTGCGGCCTCGATCCGGATGTCCTTGCTGCCGGCGTCGGCGAGCTGCGCCGACAGCTCCAGCACCGACTCCAGGCCGTACGTCGTGGCGGCGATGAAGGCGATCTTCTCGGCGACGGCGTCGTGCTCGCCGATCGGCCGGCCCCACTGCACCCGCTCCGAGGACCACTCGCGCGCGATCTTCAGCGCCCACTTGCCCGCCGCAGCGCACATCGCCGGGATGGCCAGCCGCCCGGCGTTGAGGGTGGTGAGCGCGATCTTGAGGCCGTCGCCCTCGTTGCCGAGCCGGTTCTCGGCGGGGACCCGCACCTCGTGGAAGCGGGTCAGACCGTTCTCGATCCCCTTGAGCCCCATGAAGGAGTTGCGTCGCTCGACGGTGATCCCCTGGGAGCCGCCCTCGACGACGAACGCGGTGATGCCTCCCTTCCGGCCGTCCCGCGCGGGCACCCGCGCGATGACCACGAGCAGCTCGGCAACGACGCCGTTGGTGGTCCACAGCTTCACGCCGTCGAGGAGGTATGCCGTGCCGTCCGCCGTGGGGATGGCCGTGGTTGCCAGCCGGGCCGGGTCGGACCCCACGTCGGGCTCGGTGAGCAGGAAGGCGGAGATGGCACCGGCGGCGCAGCGGGGCAGGAACGCCTCCTTCTGCTCGGAGGTACCGACGAGCTTGACCGGTTCTGGGACGCCGATCGACTGGTGGGCCGACAGCAGCGCGCCGAGGCTCGGGTGGGCGGAGCTGGCGAGCATGAGCGCCTTGCCGTAGGACGACGTGGTGAGCCCGAGCCCGCCGTACTCGCGCGGGATTTTCATCCCGAACGCGCCGACATCAACCAGTGCCTTGACGTCCTCGTCGGGAATCTGTGCCTCGCGCTCGATGCGGCTGCCGTCGATGCGGGTGCAGACCTCGCGCAGCCGGGTCAGGAACTCCTCACCCCGGGCGTCGTCGGCAGGGTCGGCCCGGGGATGGGGATGGACGAGGTCGAGGTCGAAGCGGCCGAGGTAGAGGCCCTTGGCGAAGCTCGGTCGCTCCCACCCCTTCTCGCGCGCCGCCTCGACGACCGCGCGGGACTCCTGCTCGCTGGCGTCGACACGGCTGGTGCGGTCGGCCTGCTCGGTGGACGGGTCCTCCCTGACGTCACTGCTCACTGGCCTCGCCTCCTAACCCAGTGTTACCCCTGGGTAGCGGGAGCGAAAGCCCATGGAGCCGTCTTTCCGGACGGCGTGACGCAGCTGGGCGCGCAGTTCACCGCAGCGCAGCTGGCCGTGCTGGTCGATGAGGCACACCGGGCCGGGCTTCCACTCGTGGCGCATGCCCACTCGCTGGTCGCCATGGAGAATGCGGCGGCGGCCGGCGTCGACGGGATCGAGCACTTCAGCGGGCTCTCGGCGGCGCACGGGTCCAGCATCGGTGAGCAGCTCCTGGACGAGGTGGCTCGCCGAGGCGTGTACGTGGATCTGACGATGGGCAACGACCGCAGCTTCCACGCCTTGATGCCTGCGCCGCCGCCACCGCTCGCGGAGCTGATGAAACGGTTCGGCGTCAAGGACTTCGATGAGTTCTACGCCTCTCGCATCACGGCTTTGACCAGCTTCCGGCAGCACGGCATCCAGGTGATCACCGGCGTCGACTCGGGGATGGCCCCCGCCAAGCAGCACGGCAACGTCTGGCGTGTCGTCGAGGAGATGGTCCAAGCCGGGTACTCCCCGCTGAGGCACTGGCCGCGGCGACCTCTGTCACCGCTCGAGCCTGTGGCCTGCCGGGAGTGACCGGCCGGCTGGCGCCGGGCCATGTCGCCGACGTGCTCGTCGTGGATGGCGACCTCTCCCGAGATCTGTCCGCCCTGAGCCGACCCGTCGCCGTCCTCGTCGCCGGAGTCCCGGTTCAGGCGGGCCCTCCCAGCGATCGAAACCTTGCGGAAACTGACGCCTGATCCGGACTGCGGCTGCACCCGAGGTCGCGCCTGGCAGGTCACACAGTCCTCAGGGGCGCGTCGTCGGAACGAGGGCGAACACGGGATGCCGACCCGCCTCCTTGAGGAAGTCCTCAACAGGGGCGTCCTTGGACGCGGTGAAGTAGGACCGTGTGGCCGAAGCCACCTGCAGGTACTGCCGCAGCACCGGCGCCGCCTCCGCCGGCGGAAGCTCCCGCACGTCGTACTCGGTCGAGGTGCGGCGCCGGCTGAGAGTCACCCTGCCGGCCGCGCGGGCGTTGAGCACCCAGTGCACCGGCCCGTACGGTGCCACCAGCCATTTCTCGTCGCCCGTCTCGACCACGGTGACCGGTGTCGAGTGCAAGCGACCGGTCTTCCGGCCGGGGACGGACAGCGTGTACGTGTGCGGTACGAGGCCCCAGGAAGCGAGAGTCCCGATCACCGTGTTCGCGACGCGCTGTACGCGCCCCACGTGGAACCTTTTCGCTGGCCACTTGTCGTCGACGGAAGCATCGCGGGCCATCTACATCTGCCTCTCACCTAGCCCTCAGACGAAGAATGCCACCGGCCGGCCCCTTGCGCACCACGGCCAGAGCTGGCTGCCTCATCGTCGACCTGACCCCATTGGGGCCACAGGTTCCGAGGCGCTTGCCCAAGGCGTCGTCGTCCTCCAGTCGTTGGGCGCCCCGACGCCGCGATCTCGCGGATCAGCGAGTCAGCCGGTTCGCCGGACGCCGGCCGATTCCAGACGAAGATGTCGTGCGCCAGTGGTCACCAGGGCGGCCTGCTGCCATGACGCGAGTCTTTCAGCAGCTGCGGTATCCAGTGCGGCGTCCGCGACACGGACGGGCGGAGTGGCGCACTCGTCGCTGGCGTCGAGTGCCGTCAGGTGGACGGTGCCGACCCGATTCGCGTCGCGACTGCGGCTCAAGCGGTCAAGACCCGCGGGAACGTCGAGCGGTGGCGTAGGCCGGCTCGCGGAGCCGGCGAACCCAGGCGTAGGTGTCCAGGCCGGGCAAGGGGTTGCGGATGGGGTCGAATGACAGCCGCGCGTCTTCCTCACCGACCGGGGCGGGGTGAAGGACCAGCTGCGCAAATGGGTGCCACTGGCCCGAGCCGATGGCCCAGGCAAGCGCCACCGTCGTCGCGTCGTGAAAGACCGCAGAAAGCAGAACTCCACCGGCGGGCGTCCGATATGGCAGCAATGTCGTCAGCGGTCTCTGATAGGGCGACCGGGCCGGCGTGAGCGTGTAACGGGTCAGCGGTCCAAGCCCGGTCGAGGCGAACAGCAGATCGCCGTGCCGGCCGCCGTCGCTCGGGACCCGGACTGCGAGCCCGAATATGTCTGGCACGGGGGCAGGCGTACCGACCGCTCGTGACTGCCGTACCAGCACGTGGTCCTCACCGACTTGGTCCAGCCATGCGGCGCCGGTCTCCTCCTCGGCGCCGAACCGGTGCAGTGCGCCTGGGACGACGCAGCCGCGCGGGTGGAGGGGCTTGGTAGCCGGCCGGGCGGCGGCGATTTGGGTTGCGACGCGCAGTATCTGTCCACCAGCGGACGAGGCGACGCGGGCCAGGAGATCGGGGACTGCCATGTCGCAGCCGTACCCGATCACAAGCGGAACGAGGGCATTTTCGCGCACACCGCGAGGAAGCGCTCTCGGAACGACCTGCCTGCCGGCGAGCCCACGTTCACGCTGTGCCGGCTGTGGGTTCGCCTGAGCGCGACCTGTGTGGTCTGGTGGCCGGATAGTGCCGTGAACCGTCGGGAGACGAGGGCAACCTTGCGGACCTGGTCGTCGACGCGGCGGACATAAGCCCCTCACGCGCCGCTCCTCGCGGCGCGGTGCACGTCCGTAGACGGCCGACTGTTGGAGATACCTGAGTGCCGGTTGCGTCGCTAGAGGTCCGATCCGTTCGAGCGCCGCGCGCTGGTCGCCTCCAGCCGCTGCTTGAGCAGCGCCAAGTTCGCAGGGACCTCTTTGCGCGCGCCTTTGCTCGCGAGCAGCCGGATCAGGTTGCCGATGCCATGCCCTTCGAACCAGAGCCGGTAGTCGACGTGCGTGCCGGTGCCCGCACTCGTCGGAGCGAACGCGAGCGTCACGTGCGCGCGGACGGCACCGTCGATGCCTCTGATGCTCCAACGCCGCCCTGGCTCACACTCCGTGACCTCCCACCGGAACGTCCGCCCTCCGCCCGGAACCCGCCGGACCTCGTGCCCGTGCACGCCCACCGCCGCGGGCACTCCGGGCGGTTCGAACGCGGCGACTTCCACCGACGGCTGCCAGTCCGGCAGCCGCTCCGGGTCGCAGACGTAGTCGAAAACATCGTGCGGCGTCCGGGCGATGTCGGCGCTGGCTTCGATGAGCTTGGACATGACTTCCACCTGTTCTCGATGGCGGGGGATCCCTCCGTCGCCCATATTGATGCCAGTATCGTTCTCCTCAATGTCGAGCAACGCAAGACGCAAGTACGACTCGCAGTTGCGCAGGGCGCAGGCCGCCCGCACCCGCACGCGCATCGTCGAGGCTGCCCACCGGCTGTTCGTGGAGCGGGGGTTCGCGGGGGCGACCATCCCGGCGATCGCGACTGAGGCCGGCGTTGCGGTGGAGACTGTCTACCGCTCGGCCAACGGGAAGGCCGGCCTCCTCGGTGAAGCGGTGCGGGCAGCCGTGGCTGGGGGCGCGGAGCGTGCTGACGTTCCGGTGATCGAACGCCCTGCGATCCGGCGGATCATCGACGAACCGGACCCGGTGCGGCAGCTGCAGCTGTATGCGGCCACCCAGCCAGGAATCTGGTCGCGGGTCGGTCCCCTGCTACGGGTGCTCGACGCGGCCTCGACCAGCGATACATCGCTGATCGAGTTGCGCGAGCAGATCGCGGCGGAGCGGCGGCACGGCCTGCGCGCTGGCCTGGGGAAGATGCTCGAACAGCGCGGAGTGCTACGCCCCGGGCTGACCGCCGAGCGGGCGGGCGACATCGTGTACACCGTGTGCGGCCAAGCCAACTACGAGGCACTCGTCACCCAGTGCGGCTGGACGGAGAGGGAGTACCGGGACTGGCTGGTTGAGACGTTGGTAGCGGCCCTCCTCCCCTGAGAGACCAGCGCCCACCTCGACTGACTCCTGTGCCCGTCCGGCAGGGCGCCGAGCGTCACGCGGCGATGTGACGCTGCTCCTGACGGTCGTTAGGGGCCAGACGCATTCGTTCAGGCCTGTCAGGTCGAGGGCTCACTCGCCGGGGTCGATGAGTCGCCGGCGCACGGCGTACAACGCCGCCTCCAGCCGCGAGTGCATCTGTAGCTTGTCGAGGATGTTGCGGATGTGGTTGCGCACGGTGTTCACCGAGATCACCAGCTCGTCGGCGATCTCGTTGTTGCTCCGGCCCCGCGCGACGAGCTCGAGGATCCTCAGCTCCCGCTCGGTCAGGTGTGGCGGTTCGACTCCAAGCGCGGCGTCCGATCCCGAGGAGCGCTCGCTCATCCGCGTGAACTCGCCGATCAGTTTGGTCGCCATCGAGGGCGATATCTGGGACTGGCCGTCGAAGATGCCGCGGATCCCGTCGGCGATCTCGTCGGTCACGTTCTTCAGGAGGTACCCGGTGGCGCCCGCGCGAAGGGCGTCGAAAAGGTCGGCCTCGTCCTCTGAGCCGGTGAGCATGAGAATGCGCGCCGACGGGACGCGTTCTTTGATGAGTCGGCAGGCGTCGATGCCGCCCCGCTTCGGCATACCGACATCCATCACGATGACGTCGGGAACGGTCGCCTCCGCCTGGGTGACCGCCGCCACCCCGTCTGCCGCCTCGCCGACCACCTCGATGTCGTCCTCAACGGCGAGCACGGTCCGCAGTCCACGCCGGTAGAGGGCGTGGTCGTCGACGATGAGGACGCGGATGGCTTCCGGGTGCGGCTCCACGGCCCCATCTTGGCCCAGCCTCCAAGGACGGTCCGCCCGAGAGCGTTGAGCGGGTTGTCCTGGTGGTTGTCGCCCCGTGAGTCGGCAGGTCCGCAGGGGTACCACTGACCGCTCGCGGCGCTGTGACGCGCCAGCTGCGGCCGGAGCTCGCGGCCTCCGCTTAGCCCAATCGCCCCCATCGTCACCGACCTGTCACGCACGTAGTGCTGGCGTCGTAGGCGGGCTCGCTCACACCGTCAGGCTGCGAAACGAGGCGCCTTCTACTGGGAGACACAGGTCGGTGGTTGGGTCAAAGGCCGGCAGCCTTGACACCGTAGGTGGCCTGGGACTTGGTGAAACCTTCATACCGCAGTTGGCCGATGAGCCCGTTGCGCGAGAAATGCTGGTAGTCGAGGTACTCCTGGGCTTTGCCGATGGCCTGCTCCTGCCCGGCGGTTCGCGCCGCTGCCTCCTCAGCCGCCTTCTTGGCTGCCGCGTCGGCAGCCGCCTTCTTCTTCGCGGCCTCGGCGGCGGCCTTCTTCCTCACCTCCTCCGCGGCTCTGGCCTTGGCGTCCTCGGCTGCCTTGGCGGCCTTGGCCTTTGCCTCCTCGGCGGCCTTTGCCTTGGCATCGGCGGCTGCCTTGTCTGCGGCGACCTTGTCGAGCGACGCCTGTATGGAGGGGTCAACGGTGGGGGTGGCTGGGGGAGTTGCTGCGGGGGTCGACGGGCTCGATGAGTTGACGGTGGCCGCAGTCGGCGTGCCCACGTCGAGCCCTCGTGAGTGGCGGCAGGTGTGGTTGTTGAGCTCGTCGCGGTGCGGGCGTTGGTGCGGCTTCACTCGGCTGATTTGGGACGCAAGTCGTCGCCTCGCGGCGAAGTGACGCATCGTCAGGCAGCCGCCATGGCCTGGGCGGCAGCTCAGGCCAGCCGTACGCTCAACTGGCCGTTGGCGAGTTGTCTCGTCTCCACCTTGTCGCTCCGCGACTCCACGAACGCTCGGAAGCTGGTGAACCCCAGCGATTTCTCAGTGAAGGCCGGATCCATTCGCTGCATCTGGCTCTTCACCCCCGCCGCGTAGACCCAGTCGTCATCGCCCTTTTGTAGTCCGACCCGAATGGCACGGACGAGGAGGCTGGTCGCCTCCTCTGCCGCGAGGTCCGCAGACGTAGAGTTCCGGGAAGTCTTCTTCGCGACGGCCTTCTTGGCCGGCGCCGCGGTCTCTACCGGCTTGGCCACCGGCGGCGGAGTGACCCCTGGCAGGTGGGCGTAGTCGATGAACTCGTTGCAGGCTGACACCAACGCCCTGCTGGTCGACCCGGCAACGCCGATGCCGACTACGTAGCGACCGAGTTGCTTGCAGCTCTGGGCGAGTGGAACGTAGTCGGAGTCTCCAGCAACAAGGACCACGTGCGTGATCTCGGGGTGGCGCATGAGGTCTTCGACGGAGTCGACGGCGAGCCTGATGTCGGCTCCGTTCTTGACCCCGGAGGCGGTGAACAGCTGAACGAGGTGAAGAGCTCGCCCCATCAGCTCCTCCTTGTACGCCGCGTTCGCAGGAACCGACCAGTCGGCGTAGGCCCGGCTCAGCGACACGCTGCCGAAGGAAGCCGCATAGTCGATGATCGCCCCGATGTCGACTCGCGCCGCAGCCAGTTTCGCGTCGAGCGGGTCCTTTGAGGTTGTCGACCACCCATGCTTGCGCGGATCGTCGTGCCGCCACGCCTGCTTGCCGTGGACGTCGTCGTAACGGGAGATGACCACATTGTCGAAGTCGAGGTAGACCGCCACCCGTTCGCTCATGGCGCGAGCCTACGACGGGCCGTCGGCGGTCGACCTCACGCACCCGAGCACGATTCGCCCGGGACCTCGGCACCGATACACGGACACTCGGAGTCTGGCCGGCGAGGCGGTCGCCTCAGCGCACGGCTTTGACGTGCTGGTATGACGCGCTGCTCGCTAGGAGAAAAGCCCGTCGGTGATGGTCAGGCCCACACCGTTTTGAAAGACCCAGAAGAACGCGAGCGCGGCGCCCGCCAGCGCCACGTCCTTGTTGAACTGGATCATCTCCATCTGCTCGGCCATCGGCTCGGTCTCCTTCCAGAATGGGTGCATCAGGAAGGCGGTGGCGAGCAGGAAAAGTGCGATGAGCAGCGATCCAAGGTCACCCCAGACGCCGAGGAGGATCATCAGTCCACCGACGAGGATCTGCACCCCGGAGAGGCGGACCATGACCTTGGCGGCCGGGATGCCCTTGGAGGCGGCATAGCCGCCCATGTCGTCGGCCCTCGTCAGGTGCCCCACCGCGGATCCGAGGAACAGATAGGCGTAGAGGAAGCGACCGATGAGGAAAACCACGTCCATGAAGCCTCCTCCGAGAGTTTTCGGCAAGGGTGCCGCACAAGTTGTATTTTAATCCTCAACCACCCCCACAGCATCTGATATTGGCGGCTGGCGCGGCTGGTCGATGCCGCTCCCCACGGCAGCGACGCGTGGTCGGCATGGAGGGGGCAGCGCACCCCAGGGACCTATAGCCGCGAACCTCGGGAGACGCCGATCCTCGTCGCCTCGCGGCGAAAGGACGCGCCTCGGACCCTGCTGGCAGGGGTGGTTGGCCTCCCGGACGAACGTCATCGTCGCGGACCTCTTCGTGCTCTTTGGATGCGTGGAGGTCGAGCAGCCGGCTGCGGTTCTTCGGGGACCGCCGCCATAGACTGCGGCGGGTGAGCAACCCTCCGCCGTACCCCACGATGGAGGACGTCATCGGCGGCACGCCGCTGGTGCGTCTGCAGCGCCTTCCGGGGTTAGAGAACGAACGCCGCGGCAACGTGCTGCTCGCCAAGCTCGAGGGGAACAACCCGGCCGGCTCGGTGAAGGACCGGCCGGCGATCAGCATGATCCGCGGCGCCGAGGCGCGAGGGGAGATCTCTCCCGGCGACACCCTGCTGGAAGCCACGTCCGGCAACACCGGGATCGGCTTGGCGATGGCGGCGGCGATCAGCGGCTACCCACTGGTCATCGTGATGCCCGAGGACGCCTCCACCGAGCGGATCCAGACGATGAAGGCGTATGGAGCCGACCTGGTCCTCACCTCGGCGCGCGGCGGCATGGAAGAGGCCCGCGACGTCGTGACGCGGATGGAGCGGGAGGGCCGCGGCCGGGTCCTGGACCAGTTCGGCAACCCGGACAACCCCCGTGCCCACGAGGACGGGACGGGCCCGGAGCTGTGGCGACAGACCGACGGACGGATCACACACTTCGTGTCCGCGATGGGCACCACTGGCACGATTGTCGGGGTCTCGCGGTTCCTGAAGTCACGCAACCCCGGTGTCGAGATCGTCGGGGCACAGCCCGCGGAGGGCTCGAAGATCCCCGGGATCCGCGCCTGGCCCCCGGAGTACGTGCCGAAGATCTTCGACCCCTCGGCGGTGGACCGGACCGTGGAGGTCACCCAGACCGACGCCGAGGAGACGGCCCGCCAGCTGGCCCGCCAAGAAGGCATCTTCGGAGGTGTCTCGGCGGGCGGCGCTTGCTGGACCGCCCTGCAAGTAGCCGAGGAGGTCGAGGGGGCGACGATCGTCTTCGTGGTCTGCGACCGCGGCGACCGGTACCTGTCCAGCGGCGTGTTCCCCGCCTGAGATTCCGCTGACGCCCGGAGACAGCCGTCGAGGGTGGGACCGGCCCCCTCCGCCGCCCTACCGCACGATTGCCATACGCGGCGAAGTGACGCGGGCTGACGAGACCTTGATGTGCGGGACGTCGCGTGCTGCAGCAGCCTTAAGCCGATCAGTTGTTGAACGGGCAGCCCGTACTGAAGATCCCCGAGCAGGTGACCCTCATACGCATCGAACCGCCGATACCGGAGCCGCCGCCGCCGATGGTGATGCTGTTGATGCCCAGGACGCGGCCCTGCCGGTCAAGCAGCGGCCCGCCAGAGTTGCCGGGGTTGATCGACGCTGAGGTCTGGTACCAACTGGTTTCGATGCGGGAGATGATGCCGGTTGTCACTGTGCCCTCCAGCCCGTACGGCGAGCCGATGGCGACGACTGGGTCTCCGACCTTCGCCGGCGGCGCCGCCTGAAGAGGCGTCAGGCCGCCGCTGAGATAGAGAAGGGCGACGTCGTGCTCTTCGTCCCAGGTCCACAGCTTCGAGGGAAACTTCCGGTCTCCCTGGGAGGCGTAGGCGTTGGGGCCGCCCTGGACCGTGCATTCCTCGATCACGTGGTGGTTCGTGATGATCGCGGTGTCGTAGCCCTGGACTGAGCCGGCGTCGATAGCGAACCCCGAGCCCAGCGCGTCGCCACAATGCACGGTGACCACGGAGGACTTCACCTTCTCCACGACCGCGTTGGTGTCCAGGGCTGCCGCCTTGGCCTGTTCCTGCGCCTTGGCCGCCTTGCTGGCGGTCTCATTCGCGGTCGCAGCGCGGCTGCCAGCGTCTCCGGCGGCCACCTTGGCCGCCTCCGCCACCGTCTTGGCGCTAGCTGCCTCCTGTTGCGCGCTGGCCACGGACGTCTTCAGCTGTTGAACTTTCGAGTCGGCAGCGGCCAGGTCTGCAGAAAGTTGGGTGATCTGTTGTGAGTCGGCCTGTTGGCGCACGATGAGATAGCCGGCGCCAGCGGTGTTCGCCAGCAGCAACGCGATGGCGAAGCCGATCCCCAGCGCCCGATAGGCGCGACCCGGGTCTTTGCGCGCGGGAGCTTGCGAGTGCGTCTGGAACGCAGGCCAGATCTCCCGGTCGTCGCCGTGATCGTCCGTCACCTGCTGCCCCTGACCTGTGGCTCGAACACTCGGGGCGATGGTAGGCGCGAGTCCGAATGGTGCGCGGCGATTTCGCGGCAAAGGTGAGCGACTCCATGCGTGCAAGGGCTCCACCTGAGTTGGGGGCGCAACCGGATCTGGCGATTTCATCTCCGCGCCCTCGCTTCGGCTGTGACCATGTTGCGACACTCGCGAGGCAGGGGAGGCCGACATCAAGACAGGGTGGTATTACCAGCCGGGCGAGCAGCGCTTGCGGTATCACGACGGCGAAGGCTGGACCGGGCAGTACCGCAACCTCGATGACCCGCCGGCCGCACCCGTCGCCGACGTCGAGAGCACGGCACACGCTGCGGAATCGCCCGCGGCCACGGCCCCGTCAGAGCCTCGGAAACGAGCCCTTCCCATCTTGGCCGTCGGTGCCTGCGGCGTGCTCCTATTCGGATTCGGCGTTGATGGCCTCGTGAGCGGTGGTCCGCTTGACGGGCAACCATATGCCCATGCGACGGTGGCCGGGGCGCCCCCTGGCGCGGAGCCGCAACCGACCCCGTCCACACCGGATCCAGTCATGTCGCTGGAGCCGTCGACCTCGACATCGAACCGTTCATCGCGGCCGACCGCTCCGAAGCCGCCTGCGGCACGCCACCTGACTCCGGCGCCCGTCCCACCAGCTGCGCCCAAACTGGCTGTGACACCGCCTCCCAGCATCCCTCACGGGCGGTTCATCACGGCGACACCCAATATCTCGGGCTACCCGGTGGACCCGCCGCCCGCGACGGACGCATTCGACAAGGCATGCGCCAAAGTGATCGCTGGGCGCGTCGTCGAAGACGTCGCCACCGGCGACGCGCGGTTCATGGACCGTCCCGACCTCGGGGCCGCCACCACGATGGGCTTCCTCTCCACTGACATGGAGGACCTGCTGAACTGCGGCATGCCACGCGTGGCCGACCAAGCCACCTACTACGCCACAGTCACAACACTCCGTGACTTCTACGCCAAGGCAGGGGATCAACTGCCCCAAGACGTAGACGGCGCGCTCGCGACGTACAGCGTCGCGCGGCAACACACTGGGGAACTGCTGACGGTTCTCAATCCCATCCTTGGAACCCGATATCAGCTACCGCCCTGGAGCTACACCCCGGACCAGCCAGAAACTTGGAATTTGGGCTTGGCCCCATGAGTGCGCTCGCGGCGGTATGACGCTGGTTCAAGGTGGTCGGCAAGCGCTGCGGAAGGTCGTTAATTGCCGGAGCTGCCGAGGTCTGGCCGCCGATGTGCTCGGGAAACTGCTGTCCGCGTCGCGGGAGCCGCTGCGCATGTGTGCGCGGTTGCTCGGGCCTCCTCGAGCCGTTCGGGCGGTCAGGCGTGCGGGCTCGTTGGAGCGCTGAGCCGCCGACCCGCAGGACCGGGTGACCACGAGGCGGCCGCGTGGTCAGGCGGGGCCGAGGAACTTCACTGCGACGGGTGCGAAGTCCTGGTGGAACTGGAATATCCCGCCATGGCCAGAGTCGGGGTAGATGATCAACTCCGAGTCCTGGATGCGTCGGTGCAGGTCGTGGGAGAGGGCGCTGGGGACCATGCGGTCGTTGTCGCCGTTCGCGATGAGTGTGGGCGGGCTGGCAATCAGCGTGGTCGGGCCGCCCGACCCCGCCTTCGCCACCCAGATCAGCAAGCCGCTGCTCAAGCCGGTGATGGCACTGCTCAGCCGCAAGATCCACCGGAGGGCCCGGCGACTCGGGGTGCGCTACCGCTTCTTCTTCATGCACGCCGACGGCGCCCAGCTGACGAACCTGGCCCGGCTCTACGAGGCCGGAGACCTCCGCCCGGTCCCCGACCGCACCTTCGGTTTCGACCAGACTCTCGACGCGGTCACCTACGTGGAGGAGGGCAAAGCGCACGGCAAGGTCGTCATCACCCGCTGACCACGTGACGACCACGCGGTCTTGTTGCCGCTGCCAGAGACAAGGACTTCACAAGTTGGATCGACGAACACCCGTCACCACCCACACTGTGCTGCAGCCTCCGCGCACAGTCGTGCCGGGACGGTTGCCAGCGGCCCGTAGGCCGCGCTCCACCGGCCAGGCGGGGACTCTGTCCAACCGAGGTTCTGACCCCCGGCTACATGGCTAGCCACCTCAGCTCATGCGGCCTTGTGGAATCCATTGAGCGGTAAGCGAGGCGGCTCGCGGCGGAGTGACGCTGACGACGAGAGCCGCGGTCCGATCGGTGGATCTGCCCTTCGACCAAGGGTGCCCTCCACCTTCCCTCGACGCGGCCGTCCTCCGCGTCGATCAGCCTCGCGAGCATCCCTTCCCACTAACGTGCCGCCCGTGATCACCCACCGCGTCCGTAAGCCGATCGTGCTGCTCGAAGCCTTCCTCATGCCGCTCGTCGCGGCCGCTCTGTTGCTGCTAGTCCTGCGGCCGCTCCCCCTTGCCGTTCCGCTCGCGGCCGCACTCCTGGCCTTCGGGATTCCTGGCCTCATCCGGGCATCGCACCGGTCCCTGACCATCACAACCGACGGGATCGAGCTTCAACGCGACAAGTACCGGCTGGACGCCTCTTGGGACGCGGTCGTAGGACTCGAGCGGGGCCGCCGGCGAGGGCTTCTCAGGGCCGACGAGCTGCTCTTGGCCGATAGCCGGATCAGCGCCGTTGACTACCGCGGCCGAAGGACGACGTTGCCCCCAGGTTTGGAAGGCCATCCCGCCACCCGCCGGGTGCAGGTCAACTTCTACGACGGAGATTGGGCGACAGGCCCGATCGGTGAACACCTCAAAGCCAAAGGCGTGACGCTCTAACCGGATGGCTGAGCGTCGCGCGGCACGGCCGCGCACGGGACAGCGTCAACCTGGGACCGCGACCGGCCGGGTACGGATGCGGAGTGCCACCGCGGCGGTGGACGGAAGCTGTCTCTTATACACATCTGACGCTGCCGACGACGGA
>NZ_JBPGXG010000068.1:0-23352 GCF_056755255.1 Monashia sp. HAY1-5C
GGGCCAGGTCGGCGGGACGGTAGGGGCTGCGAGGCATGACGGCACGCTAGGAGGACGCGGCCGTCCGCGGCGTCGCCCCGACGCGGGGCTGGGGACGACGCCTCGCCGGCGCGGGGGATGTGGACGAGCGGCACGCCACGTGCCGAGACGTCGGGCGTGCCGATTGCCGCGTCGGCTGCGCGGTGGTCCAGACTGCTCCAATGGCCCGGCACATCATGACCCTGACCTGTGAGGACCGTCCCGGCATCGTCGCGGCCGTCTCGACGGCGCTGCTCGCGCGGGGTGCGAACATCGTCGAGAACCAGCAGTTCTCCGACGAGGACACCAACCTCTTCTTCATGCGCACCGTCTTCGACGCCGACGCCTCCGACGTCGAGAGCGTCCTGGCGGCCATCCGCGAGAGCCCCGCCGTCGTCTCCCAGCACCTGGCCGTCCGCCCCGAGGCCGAGCGCTGCCGCACGATCATCCTCGTCAGCAGGTTCGACCACTGCCTCCTCGACCTGCTCCACCGCTGGAAGTCCGGCGACCTGCCCATCGACATCGTCGGCGTCGTGTCCAACCACGAGGACTGCCGCGGGCTCGTCGAGTACTACGGACTGCCGTTCACCGTCATCCCGGTGACCCCCGACACCAAGGCCGAGGCCGAGGCCGAGCTGCTGCGGATGGTCGAGGCCGACGGCGTGGGGCTCGTCGTCCTCGCGCGGTACATGCAGATCCTCAGCGACGGCCTGTGCCGCGCGCTCGAGGGCCGGGCCATCAACATCCACCACTCGTTCCTGCCGGGGTTCAAGGGCGCCAAGCCCTACCACCAGGCGCACGACCGCGGCGTCAAGCTGATCGGCGCCTCGGCGCACTACGTGACGGCCGACCTGGACGAGGGGCCGATCATCGAACAGGACGTCGTGCGCGTCACGCACGCGGAGTCGCCCGAGCGGCTCGTGGCCATCGGCCGAGACGTCGAGCGCCGCGTCCTGTCGCGTGCGGTCCGGGACCACGCGGAGTCGCGCGTCTTCCTGTCCGGACGCCGCACCATCGTCTTCTGACCGGCCTCCGCCCCGGCTCGACGGGCCGGGGCGGACGGTCGCCGGCTCAGCGCACGGGTCCGGCCTGAGTCACCCAGACGACGGCCCCGCTGCCAGGGTCCAGCGCCCAGTACTGCCGCTCTTCTGGCCTGCACCGAGCAACTGCCGGCCCTTGGCCGGGCCGCTGGTCAAGGTGAACAGGGCAGGGGCCTGGCCGAAGTCGTAGTCGGGTCCTGGCGGCTGCGGGCAGTTGACGCCGTCACCGAAGAACGGGAACGCACCCCACGGTCCATGCGTCGAAGGGCAGCGCCCGCGTCGCCCACTTGACGGCACCGGTCGTCATGTCGAGTGCGACGATCGAGTCGAAGTCGTCGTCCCCGGGGAGGCAGGCTGCCCGCCCCGCGTCGCTCGTCGCGTTGGCGACGCAGTCGAGCGTCGCCTGCGGTACGTCGTAGTTGGTGCCGGTCGCGATGTAGACGGAATTCCGGCTCGGGTCCACGGCGGGCGAGCTGCCATAGACCGCGACCCCGGGGAAGCCAGCCGGCGTCATCGAGGTCGGTCGCAAGGTCCAGTGCGGCCATGCTGCCGCGGAAAGGGCCCTGCGAGCCCTGCCCCACGACGAGTCGCCTGCGCCGCGACAATCCGGCCATCCCAGCTCCTTGCGGAACGACGGCCGCACGGGCCGTCGAATGACCCCTGTGGACCTGTCCACGCTATTCGGCTCTCTGGCTTTTCACAGCGAAACCCGTTTTCCTGCAAGGAATCTGAGTCACGCAACCGGCAATTCGGTCATACTTCGTCCGCCGGCCGGCTCCTCGGCTCGCCCTCCGGCCGCTGCTCGGGGTGGTCGACGTGCTCGAGGCGTCGCTGGCGCCACCAGCCGAGGACGTTGTTGCGGTGGCGCCACAGCACGAGCAGCGCGACGGCGGTGAGCCACGCGACCGTCCACCCGTCACCGGGCGCGTGGCCGGTCCGGACCAGGACGGCGACGACGATCATCGACAGGGCACCGAAGATCGAGCCGGCGGCCACCCACCGGGTCAGGGTCAGCGCCACCGCGAAGACGAGCACGACGACGAGCGCCACCCAGGGGTGCACCCCGAGCAGCGCGCCCAGCGTCGTGGCCACGCCCTTGCCGCCGCGCCCGCGCAGGAACGGCGACCAGATGTGACCGAGCACCGCGGCGACCCCGACGGCGTAGGCGGCGTGGGCTCCGAGGAGGTGGCCGGCCGCGACGGCCGGCACGAGGCCCTTGAGGACGTCGAGGACGCCGACGAGGACCCCCCACTTCCGGCCGAGGACGCGCCCGGCGTTCGTCGCCCCGGGGTTGCCCGAGCCCGCCGTCGCGAGGTCCTTGCCGAGGAGACGTGCGAGGCCGGTGGCGGGGTTGAGGGAGCCGACGAGGAAGGCGGCGACCACCCCTCCGGCCCAGGCGAGCGCCGAACCTGCGGTCACGGCCGGGTGCCCCCCTCCTCCTCGGTGAGCACCTCGCCGGGCCGTGGCGACACCGCGATGGCCACGGTCCCGGGACCCACGTGCGCGCCAACGACCGCGCCGAGCTCGACGACGAGCACCCGGGGCGAGCCGGGAACCTGCGACCGCAGGTGCTCGGCGATCTGCTCGGCCCGCTCGGCAGCGTCGAGGTGGTGCACCGCGAGGTCGACCACGTGCCCGCCGGCCCGGACGTGCTCGAGGACCATCGCCTCGATCCGCGCCACTGCGCGGGCCGACGTGCGCACCTTCTCCACCGGCACGATCCGGCCCCCGCGGACGGCGAGGATCGGCTTGATCGCGAGCGCAGAGCCGAGCAACGCCGACGCGGCGCCGATGCGTCCGCCGCGGCGCAGGTGCTCGAGCGTGTCGACGTAGAAGAGGACGCCGGACGGTTCGAGCCGCGCCCGGACCGCGGCGACGACGGCGGAGGCGTCGGCGCCCTCCCGCGCGGCCTCGGCCCCCGCGACGACGGCGAACCCCATGGCCATCCCGATCGTCTCGCTGTCGAGGACCTCCACGGGGATCGGCGCGCCGCCTCGACGGTCCCCGACATCTGCGAGGACAGGTGGACCGACACGACGGCGTCGGCGCCCTCGGCGGCGAGCCGCCCGTAGGTCTCGGCGAACACCTGGGGCGTCGGGCGCGAGGTCGTGACGATGGTGTACTCGCGCAGGGCTGCGGCCACCTCGTGCGAGCTGACGTCGTGGCCCTCGATGTGGTCACGACCACCGACGACGACGTGCAGGGGCACGACCTCGATGCCGTGCCGCTCGACGTCCGCAGCCGGCAGGTAGGCGGTCGAGTCGGTGACGATGCGGGTGGTCACGTCGCTCCTTCCGCCGGTCCCGAGGTGGCCCCAACGTACCGGCACCGGGCGCGTCCGTCGGGGACGCGCCCGGTGCCTCGGTCGTCAGACGCGGTCAGGCGCGGGTCGAGCGCCTCAGGCCGGGACGACGTTGACGAGCTTGGGGGCTCGCACGATGACGGTGCGCACCCCGTTCTCGATGGCGGCCTGCACCTTGGGCCGGGCGAGGACCAGCTCGCGCAGGGCGTCCTCGGTGATGCCGGGGCTCACCTCGAGCCGGTCTCGCACCTTGCCCCTGATCTGCACGACGCAGGTCACGTGCTCCTGCACGATCTTGGCCGGGTCGCTCTCGGGGAACGGGGCGAAGGCGACACCGCCCTCGTGGCCGAGCCGCGCCCACATCTCCTCGGCGATGTGCGGGGCGATCGGGGAGACCATGAGGACGAGCGCCTCGACGACGTCACGGGGCGGCACGTCCAGCTTCGTCACGGCGTTGTTCAGCTCGATGAGCTTGGCGATGGCGGTGTTGAAGCGCAGTCCCTCGAAGTCCTCGCGGACCCCGGCGATCGTCTGGTGCAGCTGGGTGGTCAGCGCTTGGTCGGGCTCGACGTCAGCGACCCGGACCTGCCCCGTCGCCTCGTCGACGACGTTGCGCCACAGACGCTGGAGGAACCGCTGTGAGCCGACGACGGCGCGGATCTCCCACGGCTTGCTCAGCTCGAGCGGACCCATCGACATCTCGTAGACGCGGAAGGTGTCGGCGCCGAACGCGTCATACATCTCGTCGGGGCTGACGGAGTTCTTCAGCGACTTGCCGATCTTGCCGTACTCGCGGTTGACCGGCCTGCCCTCCCACGTGAAGGTCGGCTCCTCGCCGTGCCCGCCCGCGTGCTCTTCGACCTCGGCCGCCGGCACGTACTGCCCGCGGCTGTCGGTGTAGGCGTAGGCCTGGATGTAGCCCTGCGAGAAGTACTTCCGGAACGGCTCCTCGCTGCGCACGTGACCCAGGTCGAAGAGGACCTTGTGCCAGAACCGGGCGTAGAGCAGGTGCAGGACGGCGTGCTCGACGCCGCCGACGTAGAGGTCGACGCCGCCGGGGTCGCGGGTCCCGGCGGGCGCGCCGTCGACCGTCTCGTCGTGACGGGCCAGCCAGTACTCCTCGTTGGCCGGGTCGACGAACGCGTCGTGGTTCGCCGGGTCGAGGTAGCGCAGGTAGTACCAGCACGACCCGGCCCAGTTGGGCATCGTGTTGGTCTCACGACGGAACGCGCGGGTGCCCCGGCCGTCGCCGAGGTCGACCTCGACGTTGACCCACTCGGGCACCCGTGACAGCGGAGGCTCGGGGCTGCTCGACGCGTCGTCGGGGTCGAACGTCTTCGGGGAGTAGTCCGGCACGTCCGGCAGGGTCAGCGGGAGCTCGTCCTGGGGCACCGGGTGGGCGACGCCGTCGGCGTCGTACATGATCGGGAAGGGCTCGCCCCAGTAGCGCTGGCGGCTGAAGAGCCAGTCACGGATGCGGTAGTTGACGGTGCCGTGGCCGATGCCGGCCTCCTCGAGGAACGCGATGATGCGCTCCTTGGCCTCGGCGACGTGCAGTCCGTCGAGACTGACCCGCTCGTTGCTCGAGTTGACCGCGACGCCGTCGCCGAGGAACGGCTCGTCGTCGGGGTGGCCCTCTGTCGGTTGCACGGTGCGGACGATCGGGATGTCGAACCGCTCCGCGAACTCCCAGTCGCGGGTGTCCTGCCCCGGCACGGCCATGATCGCGCCGGTGCCGTAGCCCATCAGGACGTAGTCGGCGACGAAGACCGGAACACGTTGCCCCGTCACGGGGTTCGTGGCCCACGACCCGGTGAAGACGCCGGTCTTGTCACGGCCCTCGGTCTGGCGCTCGACCTCGCCCTTGCGCGAGGCGGCGAGGCGGTAGGCAGCCACCGCCGATGCGGGCGTGGCGGAGGCGTCGGCGTCGTCGCCGCGCCAACCGTCCTTCGTGCCCTCCGGCCACGGGCCGTCCGGGACGAGCGCGTCGACGAGCGGGTGCTCCGGCGCCACGACCATGAAGGTCGCGCCGAAGATCGTGTCCGGACGCGTCGTGAAGACCTCGATGCCGCTCTGCTCGCCGGCGGTGGTCACGACCGGGAACGTGACCCGCGCACCCTGCGAGCGCCCGATCCAGTTGCGCTGCAGGCGCTTGACGTTCTCCGGCCAGTCGACGGCGTCGAGGTCGTCGGCGAGGCGGTCGGCGTAGGAGGTGATGCGCATCATCCACTGCGAGAGGTTGCGCTTGAAGACCGGGAAGTTGCCCCGCTCGGACCGGCCCTCGTTGGTGACCTCCTCGTTGGAGAGCACGGTGCCGAGGCCGGGGCACCAGTTGACCGGCGCCTCGGACTGGTAGGCCAGGCGGAAGCCCTCGAGCACCGTGGCCTGCTCGGCCGCGGTCAGCTCGGCCCAGGGCCTGCCGTCCCGGGTCAGGACCGCGCGCTCACCGGACTCGAACTGCGCGACGAGCTCGGCGATGGGACGCGCCTTGCCCCGTCCGCCGTCCTCGCGCAGGGCGTCGGGGTCGTACCAGGCGTCCCAGATCTGCAGGAAGATCCACTGGGTCCACTTGTAGTAGTCCTCGTCGATCGTCGCGAAGGTGCGCCGGTTGTCGAAGCCCAGCCCGAGGCGTCGCAGCTGGCGCCTCATGTTCGCCATGTTCTCCTCGGTGGTCTTCCGAGGGTGCTGGCCGGTCTGGACGGCGTACTGCTCGGCCGGCAGGCCGAAGGCGTCATAGCCCAGCGCGTGGAGGACGTTGCGGCCCTGCATCCGGTGGTACCGGCTGTAGACGTCGGTCGCGATGTAGCCCAAGGGGTGGCCGACGTGCAGCCCGACGCCGCTCGGGTACGGGAACATGTCGAGGACGACGAGCTTGCGCCCGAGCGCGGCCACCTTGTCCGGCTCGGCCCACGGGCCCGCGGGGTTGGGCGCGGCGAACGTGCCCTCCTCCTCCCAGCGGTCCTGCCACGCGACCTCGATGTCGCGGGCCATGGCCGCGGTGTACCGGTGCGGCGTGTCGTCGGTCTGCGGGCGCTCTGACGTCTGGTTCTCGCTGGCCTGGCTCATGTCTTCTCTCTCGTCGCTGGTCGCCGGGGCAAAAGAAAACCCCTCGCACAGGAGGGGAAGCCGCGTTGATGTCGGGTGACCCCGACGTTGCTCAACGCGGCTGCGCAAGGAGGAGCAGACCAGCCATGGCCCAAGGTTAGCGCAGCAGGCCCTCCCCCCGCCGACGCGACCGGCCCGTGGGTCCGGGCGCCCGCGGCGACAGCGGGTCAGCGGAAGAGGCCGACGACGATGAGCACCTGGGCGACGTGGTAGGTGACGATGACGACGAGCGGGGCCCAGCGTCGTTCGTGGACGAACCGGTCGTGACCGAGCACCGTGTCGCTGACGACGAAGACGAGGCAGCCCAGCAGCACGAGCCAGTCGCCCTTCCAGGCCGCGACGAGCAGCAGCGCGATGAGGGCGAGCTGGTAGACGAAGACCGGCCCACGCTGCGGCCCCGACCCGCGCACGATGTCGCGGCCGAAGAGCCGGTGCAGCAGCACGGCACCCGGCACCGCGGCGACCAGCCACCACGGGACCCCCGGCCGGGTCGGCGTCTCGAGGATCGCCCAGACGTAGGCGACGTGCACGGCGAAGAAGGCGCCGACGCCGATGAGGAACCGCGTCTCGGTCGCCGTGAGCAGGGCGACGTCACCGACGAGGCTGAACCCCAGCGCGACGAGCACCGGCAGCAGGGTCGGTGACCCGGGGGCCGCCCCCTCCCAGTGCAGGGACCACGCGAGACCACCGAGGAGCAGCACGACCAGAGGCTTGGTCAGCCGCTCGACGACGTACTCACCTCGCAGCACGGCACCCCAGTTGATGAGCGCCGCGACGCCGAGGGCCACCGACAGGACCCAGAGGTGGGTGGTCACGAGGCCAACACTCCCAGCCTCGCCGTGCCGCCGGGCTCCGACACGCAGGATCGCCAGATACGCCCGTCGCGCACGCCCCGCGCGCACGGCCGGCGGGCAGGAGTCGGCGTCCTCACGGTTGTCTGCCAGACTCTTCCAATGCCGATGCGCAAGTTCCAACACACGGTCACCCCCGACGACACCGCCGCCACGGTCGGCAGCGGAGACCTCGAGGTGCTGGCGACACCGCGTCTCGCCACGTGGTGCGAGAACGCCGCCTTCCAGGTGTGCCGGCAGAGCATCGACCCGGACCACACCACGGTCGGCACGAAGATCGTCATCGAGCACGTCAAGGGCAGCGCCGTCGGCTCCGAGATCACCATCATGTGCGCCGAGCCGATCAACGACGGCCGTCGGCTCGTCTGCCACCTCAGCGCCAAGGACGCCGACGGCGAGGAGATCGCCTTCGGCGAGGTGCACCGCGCGGTCGTCGACCCGGACCGCTTCATGGCGAAGTGCCAACGCGTGCTCTGAGCTGACCGGCCACCCGGCCGACGCGTCGCCGGCCCGACGCCTCGCCGGCCCGACGCGTCAGAGGACGTAGGCGTCGCCGTCGCGGCGCAGGCCCAGGCCTGCGTAGTACGGCTCGACCATGTCGGGAGGGGGCAGGAACCGGCGGAACCCGCGGTGCCGCAGCGGCCCGTCGCCGCCGAGGACGAACTCCCCGGGCGAGAGGTCGCGGTGCCGTGGTGTCACCCAGTCGAGGAGCAGCTGCGCCGTACCGTGCCCGGCGTCGCGGACGAGGACCGCCCCGACGGTCTCGTCGCCCTTGAGGACGAGGTAGCACACGTCCCCGGAGAAGGGGTCGTGGACGAAGTCGGGGTTGAACTGCCGGATGTCGCCCTCGTGCACCCGGAGGACGTGGCGTAGGTAGGTGTCGTCACCGGCGACCTCGAGCACCTCGTACGCGGCGGGGTCGTGCTTGTCCCGGGCCATGCGCGTCAGGTGGTAGACGTTGATGACGGCGAGGACGACGTTGAGCCCGACCATCGGCCACACGTGGTTGGCGGTGTTGTAGCCGATGAGGACGACACAGCCGACGAGGTTGATGAGCCGCAGGCGGTGCAGCTGGGTCTGCAGCAGCGACCAGACGAGCACGGCCGAGCCGATCCAGCCGATCGCCTCCAGCCACCAGGAACCCATGGCCCGAACCCTAGTGCGAACGGTGCCCTCGTCGAGGATCGACGAGGGCACCGCGGGTCTCGGGCATCGGGCGCCCCCGTCAGGCGTCGGGGGCGACGAGCTCGGGCAGGACCGCCTCGAACCGGGCGTCGAGGGTGAGCGAGGGCAGGACCTGCCCCTGCTTCTGGGCGTCGTCGGCGACGGACCAACCCCACGTCGAGGCCCGCAGCCGCTGGTTCGGCGTGCCGTGGTGGCCGGCGCTGGTGAAGCTGCAGTCGCCGACCTCGTAGAACGACTGCTCGGCCTCCAGCACGCGGGCCGCGTTGAGGGCCAGACCCCGCTTGTGGGTCACGAAGTAGGTGCCGAAGGCGTCGGCCATGAGCTCGGTGCGACGCGTGGCCTCGGGCCCCGTGAGCGGCG
This sequence comes from Monashia sp. HAY1-5C, assembly GCF_056755255.1. Lineage (NCBI taxonomy): Bacteria > Bacillati > Actinomycetota > Actinomycetes > Micrococcales > Intrasporangiaceae > Intrasporangium > Monashia sp. HAY1-5C. Next base: position 8,862 of record NZ_JBPGXG010000068.1, read on the forward strand.
AGGCGAACAGGCCCTTGTCGTACTGGACGTGGTGGGCGTACTCGTGGCCCAGCACGGCCCGGGGGCCGACGTCACCGACGCCGATGGCCCCGAGGGCGGCGAGGATGCCGTCGCCGAAGACCAGCTTGTCGGGCAGGCCGGCGAAGGCGGGGTCGGTCTCGCCCGCTGCACTGAACGCGAAGGCGTTGAGGGTGAACAGCGGGCTCTCGCCGTCCTGCAGACCGGGGTCGCCCGCGACGACCTCGCGGATGAGCGAGGCGAGGCCGGCCACCGCTGACTCCGGAGCGCCGTAGAGCACGGCCAGGGTGCGCGTCATGCGCGTCTCGTCGCGCATGACGGCACCGTGCATCGCCATGAGCTGGATGTCGGACCCGTCGGTGTCCCAGAAGGACTGGGCGGCGCGGAACGAGCGGGTCAGCTCGTTGCGATAGTCGCGCTGCAGCGCGTACCGGTCGTCGCCCGAGGACCCGAAGAGGATCGCGTCGTAGGTCGGCAGGTCCAGCGCGCCCGTGGTCGCGAGGAAGAAGAGGTCGGCGAAGTCGACGTGGGCGAGCAGACCGTCCACGTAGGCGTCGAGGTGCGTGGGTGCGCACTGGTACTGGGTCGGGTCGATGGCTCGTTCGAGGGCCTCGCGCGGCGCGGACATCTCGACGCCGAGTCGGGCCACCGTCGCCTGGCGGCGCGCCTGCCAGTCCGCCGGCAGGAAGGCCCGGGCCCGCGCGAGCAGGGCGGCGGCCCGGGGGTCGTCGGTCGTCCCGTGGACGAGGTCGTAGGAGTAGCCGTTGTCGGCGACGAACGTGGTGCTCGACGCCGCTGCGGCGCCCGTCGCCGGAACCGCTGCGGTCGGCGCCGCGGTGGCGACCCCGGCGCCGACGCCGAGGGTGAGCGTCAGCGACGTGACGAGGGCGAGCGACCAGGACTTGCGCTTGGGCACGTGGGGGCTCCTTCGGTGCTGCCCCCGGCCCCGTGCCGCGAGCACTGCCCTCATCATCGCGGCGAAGAGGGGCAATCGGGTCGAAAACCGCCTGAACCGGGAGCAACGATCCGCACCCTGCCCGGGGACCGGCGGCTCACCCGGCGGTGCCCCCACCGGGCGGACGCCGCACCGGCGAGCCGACGACCTTGAGGCCGATGACGGCCGCCACGACGCCGGCGAGGAGCAGCACCTTGGCGACGGAGAAGGCCTCGCCGCCGAAGAGCATCGCCCACGTGACGGTCAACGCGGCCCCGACCCCGGTCCACACCGCGTAGGCCGTGCCGATGGGGATGGAGCGCGCCGCGCGCGCCAGACCCACCATGCTCATGACCCCGGCGGCGAGGAAGACGAGGGCCGGTACCGGACGCGTCAGCCCCTCGGACGCGGCGAGCGCGGAGGCCCACACGGCCTCGAGGAGGGCGCTGGAAAGGAGTACGGCCCACGGCATCACGCCACCGCCTTGAGGCCGACGATGCAGCCGACGAGCACGACGAGCAGGACGGCCCGGGGCGTGCCGAGCCGTTCGGTCCCGCGGCCCACGGCGAGGACGATGGTGCCGACGGCCCCGATGCCGACCCACACCGCGTAGGCGGTCCCCGCGGGCAGGCCGGTCATCGCCCATGCGAGACCGGCCATGCTCACCACGAGCGAGACGGCGAAAAGCGCTGTGGCGCGGGGCCGCCGGAAGCCGTCGGACGCGGCGAGCGCGGTGGCCCAGACGGCCTCGAGGCCTCCGGACAGGACGAGGACGAGCCAGTGCACGGCGTTTCCGATCCGGCCGTCTTGTCGCTGTGCGGGTACGGCTCCCTCGTCCGCAGCGCGGTCGACGCGCTCGGGTCCCATGGTAGGCGACCGGCGACCGGCGACTGGGCCCGCCCGGTGGCAGCCTGGCCCGAACCGTGTATCAGGACACCGCCCTCGCACTACCGTGAGGTGACGGTTCGGTTCGACCACCTGGGACCAGCCATGAGCGGCGACTACCTCGACTTCGACGTCGCCCTGACCCGCGAGGGCCAGGGATACGCGGTGCACGTGCTCGACTCCCCTGCGGGGCAGGCGTCCACGCCTTTCGTCCTGCCGTTCGGCGCCGCCGACCTGGCCCGCTTCATGGTCGCCGTCGGGCCCCCTCGCGTCACGTCCCGCCGCCTCGTCCCCGCGGAGTCGCGCGTCGTCGACGTGCGCGACTACGGGCGCCGGCTGGCCGAGGCGCTGCTCGGTGGCGACGTCGGCCGGGCCTTCCGCGGCAGCCTCGCCACCGCGACCTCGCAGGGGCGGAGCCTGCGGCTGCGACTACGCCTCGACGCGGTGCCCGACCTCGACCCCGTGCCCTGGGAGTACCTCTACGACGCGGACCTCGAACGGTTCGTCGCGCTGTCCCAGGAGACGCCCGTGGTGCGGCTGCTCGACGCGCTCGACCGGCCGCCCGTCGTGACGGTGGAGCCGCCGCTGCGGGTGCTCGTCATGGTCAGCAGCCCCTCGGACCTCGAGCCGCTCGCCGTCGACCGCGAGAAGCAGCTGCTGCAGGCGACGACGGGAGACCTCGTCGCCGCCGGCCTGCTCGAGATCGTCGTCGTCGAGGACGCGACGTTGACGGCGCTGCAGCGGGCCCTGCTCGACGACTACCACGTCTTCCACTTCATCGGGCACGGCGGCTTCGACGACGGAGCCCAGGAGGGCGTCCTCGCGCTCGAGAACGAGGACGGGACGGCCCACCGGGTCAGCGGGGCCCGTCTCGGAACGCTCCTGCACGACGCCCGGACCCTGCAGCTGGCCGTCCTCAACGCGTGCGAGGGTGCACGGACGTCCGGCCGCGACGCGTTCTCCGGCGTCGGGCAGGCCCTCGTGCGCCAGGGTCTGCCCGCGGTCGTGGCGATGCAGACGGAGATCTCCGACCGCGCGGCGCTCGTGTTCAGCCACGAGTTCTACTGGTTCCTCACTCGCGGTCTCGGCATCGACGCTGCGATGTGCGAGGTGCGCAAGGCGATGGCGGTGTCCGACGAGGCCGCCGAGTGGGGCACGGCCGTGCTGCTGCGCTCGGGCTCCGAGCAGCCGTTCGCCTTCGTCGGGGGCCGGCCCCACGGACAGCGGGGCACCAGCGACTCGCCCGACGACCCGCGAGCGCGCGACGCCCGACTCGCCTCGCTCTACACGGCCGCGCAGGGGGCGATCGCCGCGGAGGACAGGACGACGGCCCTGCCGATGCTCGAGCAGATCGCCGCCGAGCGGCCGGACTACGCCGACGTCACCGAGCTCATCGAGCGCGTGCGCCCCGCCGGCGCGGGTGACGGGTCGACGCGTCCGGGGGCGTCCGTCGGCCCGGACCCGCGACCGCAGACGTTCCCGCACGGCGCCGAGGACACGCTCCCGGGAGGGCAGCCGCAGACGCTGCCGAAGCCGTCGACGACACCGCTGCCGAGACCGCAGCCGCGGGGGCCCGTGCACTCGGAACCGCAACACCGGAAAGGGAACCGGAGCCACGGCATCGGCAGCTGGGTGCGCCTGGGCGTGCTCACGATCCTCGTCGTCCTCGGCGTCGTCGCCTGGCGCACCCTGCCCTCCCTGCTCCAGAAGGCCGACCCGCTCGTCGCCGCGGCGTGCGGCTCGAGCTCGGTCGACCCGCGTCCGACCGAGCTGACCATCGGTTGCGCGCCGGTCGCGCCGGTCATCGACGGCTCCTTCGACGACTGGCGCTCCGTGACGGACCACGAGGTGACGACCCCGATCCCCGACTTCGCGCGGGTGCCGGTCAACGGCCTGTCGGTGAGGTGGCAGGCCTTGTGGGACAAGGACGCCCTGTTCCTGCACGCCCTCGTCACCGACCCGACCCACACCGCCGTCCTCGCGGGCCAGCCGAGCCAGTGGTGGCGCGGCGACGCCGTCTCCTTCGAGATCGGCCCCGACCCGCGGGCCCTCTCGGCGTCGGCTCCACTGCGCAGGGGCAAGGACTTCCACGTCGTGATGGGCCTGCTCGACGACGGCGACCGGGGCGCCGCGGCCGCGGTCAACGTCGTCGGCACGACCTCGAAGGGCCAGGTCGTGTTCCCCACCGGCGCACGCCGTCCCCGCATCGACGTCGTCGCCCGCGTCGGCAGGACCGGCTACGAGCTCGAGGCACGGGTGCCGTGGTCGGAGATCGGGCGGTCCGTGCCACCGGGACGCGGCGAGGTGCTGGCCTTCAACCTCGACGTCAGCGACGCCCGCGGCTCCGGTCCGGACTGGGCACTGCGGACGATGCTGAGCAGCAACTCGAGCCGCTCACGCGCCAACCAGAACCACCCCGGCACGTGGCAGACCCTCGCCCTCGGCGACTCGGGGTGAGCGTGCCCGGCCGCCTGCACGCCCTCCTCGTCGGGGTCGACGCCTACACCTCGCCCGTCCCGGCGCTGCAGGGCTGCGTCAACGACGTCACGGTCTTCGCCGACGTGCTGCGCCGTCGGGTCGGTCCCGAGGTCCTCGACCTGCTCGTGCTCACCGACGCGGAGGCCACCCGCGCGCGCGTGACCACCGCCTTCACCGAGCACCTCGGCCGTGCGGGGCCCGACGACACGGCGCTCTTCTACTTCAGCGGCCACGGCTCCCAGCAGGACACGCCACCGGAGCTGTGGCCGGTCGAACCGGACCGTCGCAACGAGACGATCGTCTGCGTCGACAGCCGGTCCGAGGGTGGCTGGGACCTGGCCGACAAGGAGGTGGCGACGCTGGCTGCGGGCGTGGCCGCGTCGGGATGCCACCTGCTCGTCGTCCTCGACTGCTGCCACTCCGGCGGCGGCACGCGTGAGGTCGACGAGGTCGTCCGGCTGGCGCCCCAGGACCGCCGCCCGCGGCCCGCGTCGTCCTTCCTGCCGGGCGTCGTCGCGCAGGCGGGCCTCGTCGCGCAGGCGGGCCTCGTCGCGCAGGCGGGCGCCGGGGCCCTCACCCGTGGCACCCGGGCGGTCCCGCGCTGGGCGACGCCGGCTGCCCGGCACGTCCTGCTCGCCGCGTGCCGCTCCTCGGAGAAGGCCCGCGAGGTCACGGTTCTCGGGCGACAGCGCGGGGTCCTGTCCGCGGCCCTGGAGACCGTCCTGCTCGGCTCGGACGGCTGCCCGTCGTACCGCGACGTGATGCGGGCTGTCACGGCCGAGGTCCTCGGCCGCGTCGCCGACCAGCACCCGCAGCTCGAGAGCACCGACGCCGCGGACCTGGACCGGCCCTTCCTCGGTGGCGCGTTGCCGGCGACGCCACGACCGCTGACCCTGAGCCACCTGCCGGACGGGTGGTCGATCGACTCCGGGGCCGTGCACGGGGTGCCCGAACCCATCGGCGACGACACGACCGAGCTCGCGGTGTACCCCCTGAGCGGGCAGACCTCGGGCGCGCCCCTCGCTGTCGCCACCGTGACGCGGGTGCTGCCGGACCGGAGCATCGTGCGCGTCGACCCGGTCCTCGACGACGCATTCGTGTACCGGGCCGTCGTCACGTCGATCCCCCTGCGGCCCTTGACGGTTCGCGTCATGGGCGACGACGCCGGCACCGCGGCGCTGCGACGAGCCGCGGAGGAGGCCGACCACACGCTCGTCGACCTCGTCGACCCCGGCGAGCCGGGAGCCGACTCCCCCGGGCTCGTCGTCGAGTCCACGCCGGGGGGCTTCGTCATCACCCGGCCCGGCGTGCCCCGTCCGCTCGTGCCCGTCGTCGCGGGCACCGGCCGGGAACAGCGCACCGTGGCAGCACTCGAGCACGTGGCTCGCTGGCTGCGCCTGTCCGGGCTGACCAACCCGGCGACCCACCTGCCCGCCGACGCCGTCCGGATCGCCGTGACGACGCCGGGCTCCCCGCTCCCGTCCACGGCCGCCGGCGCAGGTGGGACCCTCGAGGTCGGTTACGGGCCCCAGGGCCCACCGCGGTTCACCGTCACGCTGACGAACACGACCGGTGGCCCGCTGTGGGCGGCACTGCTCGACCTCACCGAGACCTACGGCATCTTCACCGACGCCTTCCCGGCTGGTTCGGTGGCCCTGGGCCCCGGCGAGTCGACGGCGGTGGACCTGCTCGGCCAGGTGTCCGACGCCCTGTGGGAGGCCGGCACGGTGTCGGTGACCGACGTGCTGATGCTCGTCACCAGCACCCTCGAGTTCGACCCCCGCACCCTCGAGCAGGACGAGCTCGACGTCGCCGCCGTGCCGGTGACCGGCATGGCCGGGGCCGCCCCGACCGTGCGAGGGCTCGACGCGTCCGTGGCCCCCGGCACGAACGACCCGGGCACCTCGCTCGACGGTGTCCTGCGCAGCGTCCGGACCCGCCGGGCGACGCCCGCCCGGACCGGCTCGGTGGCCGACTGGCGCACCGACACCGTCCGCGTCGTCACGACCCGCCCGCGCCGCTGAGCCGTCGGCTCGCTTCGCTCCGCCTCCCGCCGAGTTCCTCGCGTCCTTCGGACATGCAGAAGGACCGGACGACAAGCGTGTCCGGTCCTTCTGGATGTGTGGAGCTGAGGGGACTCGAACCCCTGACCCCCTCCATGCCATGGAGGTGCGCTACCAGCTGCGCCACAGCCCCTTTCGGGTGTCGTCTCCGTGAGGCGACTGCGTAACCATAGCGGGTTCCTCGGCCCGATCCCAAATCCGGTGACGGACCGCCGGACCGGGTCCGGCCGGGTCCGCAGCCGACCCGGTCAGACGGTCCAGGGGCCGAGGTTCCAGCCGCCGATCCGCCACCGGGAACGCTCCGAGAAGCTCTTGGCGACCTCGACGAGCTCGATCCAGTGACAGTTGTCGAGCCCCCGGAACACGGCGTCGGCGACGTCCTGGTCCAGGCCCACGAGGTCGCTCGCCGCGACCCGCGCGGACACCCCGTGCGCCACGACGACGGCCGTCTCGCCGGGTCGCAGCTGCTCGGCCACCTCGCGGAGCGCGGCACCGGCGCGCGCGGCGACGTCGGCCCGCGTCTCACCCGTGACCCCGCGCGGGGCGTCCTCCCCGCGGTCCAACGCGGCGACGACCTCGGGGAAGCGTTCGCGCACCTCGTCGGCGTGCAGGCCCTGCCACTGCCCGACGTGGACCTCGCGGAGCCGCTCGTCGAGCCGGACGGTGCGCCCGGTCAGCGCGGCGATCGCCGCAGCCGTCGACGCGGCGCGCTGGAGGTCGCTCGAGACGACGAGCGCCGGCTCGTACGCCGCCAGGTGCGGCGCGGCGGCCCGCACCTGGGCCAGCCCCCGCTCCGACAGCGGGGTGTCCTTGTGCCCCTGCCAGATGCGGGCGGCGTTGTCGACCGTCTCGGCGTGCCGGACCAGGACGATGCGGCGCGGGCGCGGGCGGCCCGGCGCTGCGGCGCTCACGCCTCGTCGTCGGACGCGGCGTCGTCCCCGGGCCGGGCCGGCGCGTCGACGCGCGTCAGGTCGATCTCGGGGCAGTCCTTCCAGAGCCGCTCGAGGGCGTAGTACTCGCGCTCCTCCTCGTGCTGCACGTGCACGATGATGTCGCCGAAGTCGATGAGGACCCAGCGGCCCTCGCGCTCCCCCTCGCGGCGCACCGGCTTGCTGCCGAGCTCGCGCAGGCGGTCCTCGACCTCGTCGACGATGGCGCCCACCTGGCGCTCCGAGGCGGCCGAGGCGATGACGAAGACGTCGGTGAGCGGCATCTGCTCGCTGACGTCGATCGCGACGACCTTCTCGGCGATCTTCTCCTCGGCCGCGGCCGCGGCCGCCTTGGCGAGCTGGAGCGAACGGTCTGCTGCGGTCACTGGTCTCCTTGTGGTGCACCGACGGGGTCGGTCTGCGCGGCATAGAGCCGGTACTTGTTGATGTACTGGACGACGCCGTCCGGCACGAGGTACCAGACCGGCTCGCCCGCGGCCACGCGCGCGCGGCAGTCGGTGGAGCTGATGGCCATGGCCGGCACCTCCTGGAGCGTGACCCGGTCCTCGGGCAGGCCGGAGTCGGACAGCTCGTGGCCGGGGCGGGTCACGCCGATGAAGTGGGCGAGTGCCCAGAGGGACTCCGAGTCCTTCCACGACAGGATCTCGGCGAGCGCGTCGGCTCCGGTGATGAAGAACAGCTCGTCGTCCGGTCGCTCGACGGCGATGTCGCGCAGGGTGTCGATCGTGTACGTCGGCCCGGGCCGGTCGATGTCGACGCGGCTCACGGTGAAGCGGGGGTTGCTCGCCGTCGCGATGACGGTCATGAGGTAGCGGTCCTCGGCGGGTGAGACGTCCTTGTCGGCCTTCTGCCAGGGCTGCCCCGTGGGGACGAAGACGACCTCGTCGAGACCGAAGAGGGACTGGACCTCGCTGGCGGCGACGAGGTGGCCGTGGTGGATCGGGTCGAACGTGCCACCCATGACGCCGAGGCGCATGCTCAGTGGTGCGGTCCGTTCGGGTCGACGGGCGTGCCGTGGGAGCCGTGCTGGCGCTGGCGGCTCTGGCCCACCTTGTAGGCGGTGTTGCGGAAGCTCCACGTCACGCCGAGGGCGACGAGGAACAGCGTGAAGGCGATGATGAAGTAGGCGATCACCGGCATGGGAAGCTCGCGGGTGGCCTCCTCCGTCTCGGCGGCCAGGGCGAGGACACGATCAGACATGGGGCCAGCCTATCGTCCGGGCGCGGCGCAACCACGCGTGGCCGACGGACCCGAAGGGCTCGTCCCCACGGCCGACGGCTGCGAGCACGGCGTCGCGGCTCGCCTCGGCGAGCCTCACGACCTCGGGCGGGTAGCCGAGGGCGACCCGGTGCTCGTCGAACTCGTCCTCGTCCTCGACGAAGAGGTGCCCCTCGCGGGTGAGGACGACGTCGAGGTCGAGGTCGACCATCGTCACCTCCCACTCGGGACCGTCCTCGCCCCAGTGGTCCAGGGCCGGGTCCCGGCGCTGCCAGCGTGCCGTCGTCGTCATGTCGACGTAGACGACGACGTCCCTCTCGACCGGGTAGAAGCCCGCGGCCCAGCCGCGGCCCCTCGGGGCCAGGGAGACCCAGTCGTACGGCTCGTGGAGGTCCATGCCGGGCCGCACGCAGCGGGTGCCGGGCGGTGCGTACCACCAGTGCCCGTGCTCGTCGGCGCCGATGTAGCGGCCGGTCCACTGCCAGTGTGGCCCCCCACCCCACTTGGTGAAGCGGGCCGCGACCGGGGTGCCCGGGGCCAGCCCGCCGGGCGGCAGGCCGGAGCCCGCCGGCCCGTCGGGCCCGCTCTCGCTGCCGGGGGCACCGGTCGGGCGCATCACCCCGCGCACGCTAGTGCCGCATCCGCCCGAGCGCGACAGCCGGCGCACAGCGGCGTGACAGGGAGCACCCATCCGCGGCCGTACCCTTGTTCGCATGGTTCCCGAGCTGTCCGTCGTCATCCCGATGTACAACGAGGAGGAGGTGCTCCCCCTGCTCGTCCAGCGGCTGCGTCCGATCCTCGACGGTCTCGGCACGCCGTACGAGGTCGTCGCGGTCGACGACGGCAGCAAGGACCTCACCGCAGCGCTGCTGCAGCGCTACCACCGCGAGTGGCCGCAGCTGCGCGTCGTGCGCCTGCGCGCGAACGCGGGCCACCAGGCCGCGATCTCGGCCGGGCTCGTGTGCGCCCGTGGCGACTACGTCGTGACGATCGACGCCGACCTGCAGGACCCCCCGGAGATCATCCCCCAGATGCTCGCCGCGGCGAAGGACGACGGCGTCGACGTCGTCTACGGCGTGCGCAACGACCGCTCCACGGACACGTGGTTCAAGCGCGTGTCGGCGCAGTCCTTCTACCGGCTCATCAAGGTCATGTCGCCCACGAGCGCGCACGCCGACGCCGGGGACTACCGCCTCATGTCGCGCGCCACCGTCGATGCCATCAACGGTCTGCCCGAGCACAACCGCGTCCTGCGCTTCATCGTCCCGGCGCTGAACTTCCCGTCCGACACCGTCGAGTACAAGCGGGAGGAGCGCGCGGCGGGTGACTCGAAGTACCCGCTCATGAAGATGATCAAGCTGTCGCTCGACTCGCTGACCGGCTTCTCCACCGCCCCGCTGCGGGTGGCGACCTTCGCCGGCTTCGCCGGTGCCGTCCTCGCCGTGCTGCTGTTCATCTACACGCTGGTGGCTCGCGCCCAGGGGCACACCGTGGCCGGCTGGACCTCGACGGTCGCCATCGTCTCGGCCGTCGGCGCCGTGCAGCTGGTCTGCGTCGGCATCCTCGGCGAGTACATCGGTCGGATGTACGCCCAGATGCAGAGCCGGCCGACCTACTTCATCGCCTACGACTCGATGACGGCCTCCGCCGCCGGTCACGGTCCGACCGACACGCCCCTGCCGGCGCAGCCGACCGACGCCCACATCGTCGGCCGCGGCCCCGAGGCGGCCGAGCACGCCGCGGGCGCCGCCGAGCCGGTCCGGACCGTCGACGACGGCCGCAGCTCCGCCCAGGCGGGTCAGCTGCGCGGCTGAGCCCGGACGAGGAGGCTGACGCCCGGCAGCCCGCCCACCGGCAGGTACCGCTCGGCGGTGATGATGGCGCGCAGCCCGAGGTTGACCACGGGGTGCAGGTCCTCGAGGTCCGAGCCGGAGCTGTTGCGGCGGCGCATGGCGACGACCGGTCGCAGCAGGACGTTCCACGACCGCACGTCGGCCACGTCGAAGCCGCCCCGGTCCAGCAGGTCGAGCAGACCCTCGCGGGTGTAGCGGCGGACGTGGTCGACGGCGACGTCGTGGCTCGACCACAGCCGCGGGTCGGCCGGGACGGCGACGAGGTAGGTGCCGCCGGGTCGCAGCACGCGCCGGACCTCGGCGACGGCGGCGTCGTCGTCGTGCAGGTGCTCCAGGACGTCGAAGGCGACGACGAGGTCGAGCGAGTCGTCGGCGAGCGGCAGGTTGGTCGCGTCCCCCCGCAGGGTGGCCAGCCCGCGTTCGTGGGCCACCTCGGCACCGTCGGCGCCGTACTCCAACGCGACTGCGTCCCAACCGTGTCGGCGAAGGACGCGGGTGTTGCCGCCACCGGCCGCACCGATGTCGATGGCGCGTCCGGGGGTCAGACCGGAGATGGCCCGCGCGAGCAGGTGGCGCCGCTCGCGGTACCACCAGTGCTCGTCCTCGAGCTCGGCGAGCTTGCGGACCTCGGTGCCTTCCATGACGGCACATCATGCCATCAGCGCCGGCGCGCGCCGCGGCGCGGTCACCGGACGGTCGCGACCCGCGTCAGCGCACGTGCCCGTCCCCCTCGACGACCCACTTGGTCGTCGTCAGCTCGGGCAGGGCCATCGGCCCGCGTGCGTGCAGCTTCTGCGTCGAGATGCCGATCTCGGCGCCGAACCCGAACTCGCCGCCGTCGGTGAACCGCGTGCTCGCGTTGACCATGACGGCGGCTGCGTCGACCTCGGCCGTGAAGCGCCGCGCGGCGCCCCGGTCCTCGGTGACGATCGCCTCGGTGTGCCCGGTCCCGTACCGGCGGATGCGGTCCATGGCCTCGTCGAGGTCCTCGACGACAGCGACGCTCATCTCGAGGCCGTGCCACTCGGTGCCGAAGTCGGCCTCGGTGGCGAGGTCGTAGGCCGCGCCGGCCGCCTCGGCGTAGTCGGTCACCTCGGGTCCGACGTGCAGGCGCACGCCGGCGCCGGCGAGGTCGGTCAGCGTCTTGGGCAGGAAGTCCGCGGCGACGTCCCGGTGCACGAGCAGCGACTCGGCCGCGTTGCAGACGCTCGGCCGGTGCGTCTTGGCGTTGAGGGTGATGGCCCGGGCCTTGTCGAGGTCGGCCGCCCGGTCGACGAAGACGTGGCACACCCCGACGCCGGTCTCGATGACCGGCACCGTCGACTCGGTGACGACGGTCTGGATGAGGTCGGCACCGCCGCGCGGGATGACGAGGTCGATCTTGCCGCGGGCGGTCATGAGAGCGCGCGCGGCGTCGCGGCCGCCCTCCTCGAGGAGGTTGACGGCGTCGGCCGGGAGGCCTTGGGCCGCAAGGGAGCCCCGCAGCGCCTCGACGAGCGCGTGGTTGCTGCTGGCGGCGGCCGACCCGCCGCGCAGGATGACGGCGTTGCCCGACTTGAGGCCGAGCCCGGCGGCGTCGACGGTGACGTTGGGCCGGGCCTCGTAGATCATCCCGATGACGCCCATCGGCACCCGCACCTGGCGGATCTGCAGCCCGTTGGCGAGGGTCGAGCCACGGACCACCTCGCCGACGGGGTCCGGCAGCGCGGCGACGTCGCGCAGCGCCTGGGCCACGGCGCCGACCCGCTCCTCGTCGAGGCGCAGGCGGTCCTGGAGGCTCTCGGACATGCCCTGCGCGCGACCGCGCTCGAGGTCCTCGGCGTTGGCGGCGACGATCGCCGGGGCGGCCGCGTCGACGGCGTCCGCGAGCGCGAGCAGCGCGGCGTCCTTCTCGGCGCGGGACATGAGGGCGAGCCGGCGGGACGCGACACGCGCGCCCTCGGCCACCCGCGTCACGTACTCGACGACGGCGGGGTCGATGGTGCGTTCCATGGTCCAAGGGTAGGTCGGCCCGGCGGCGTCCCACGCACGCCTTTCGCGACGTGGGACTTGCCGCCGCGCGGGGGTCAGGAGAAGACGCCGCTGTAGGCGTTGAGGGCCGGCTGTCCCCCGAGGTGCGCGTAGAGGACGGTCGACCCGGACGGGATCTCCCTCGAGGTCACGAGGTCGACGAGGCCGGCCATCGACTTCCCCTCGTAGACCGGGTCGAGGATCATCCCCTCGAGACGGCCCGAGAGCCGGATCGCCTCGACGGTCGACTCGACGGGGACGCCGTAGAGGTCACCGGCCCAGCCCGCCAGGACGGTCAGCTCGTCGTCGCGCAGCTCGCGTTCCAGGCCGATGAGCGAGGCCGTGTGCCGGGCGATCCGCGCGACCTGGTCCCGGGTCTTCTCGAGCGTCGCGGAGGCGTCGATGCCGATGACCCGGCGCGGGCGGCCACCGGCGTCCTCCAGCGCGGCGAAGCCCGCCACCATGCCCGCGTGCGTCGAGCCGGTGACGGTGCAGACGACGATGGTGTCGAAGAAGACACCGAGCTCCCGCTCCTGCTCGGCCACCTCGTAGGCCCAGCCGGCGAAGCCGAGCCCGCCGAGGCGGTGCTCGGACGCGCCGGCGGGGATCGCGTACGGCGTGCCACCCGCCGCCTCGACCTCGGCGACGGCCTCCTCCCACGAGGGCCGGATGCCGATGTCGAAGCCGTGCGGGTCGAGCCGGACGTCGGCTCCCATGATCCGCGACAGGAGGATGTTGCCGACGGTGTCGTTGACGGGGTCGTCCCAGTCGACCCACCTCTCCTGGACGAGACGACACCGGAGGCCGAGCTTTGCGGCGACCGCGGCCACCTGTCGCGTGTGGTTGCTCTGGTAGCCGCCGATCGACACGAGGGTGTCGGCACCACTGGCAAGCACGTCGGGGACGATGTACTCGAGCTTGCGGGTCTTGTTGCCCCCGAAGGCGAGGCCGCTGTTGACGTCCTCGCGCTTGGCCCACACCTCGGCGCCACCCAGGTGGGTGGTGAGGCGGTCGAGCCGGTGCACCGGGCTCGGCCCGAAGGTCAGCGGGTAGCGCTCGAAGTCGTGGATCGACATGGTGGGTCTCCTTGCGGTGCGGGCGTTCTCGGACGCGTGTGCGAGCGAGGGATGGAAGGCTCTGGCGCTCAGTCGTTCTCGGACTCGAGGCTCTCGATGAGCGGGCGCAGCGTCTCCCAGGTCTCGTGAGCCGCCTGTCCCGCGGCGCTCGCGTCGCCGGCGGCGCAGAGCTCGACGATGCGGTCGTGGAGCGCCACCGAGGCCCGTCCGGACAGCGAGCCGAAGCGCAGCCGCTCGAGCCGGCGCAGGACCGGTGTGAACTGGTCGAGGACGCTCTCGACGGCTGCGTTGGCGGCGGCGCGCACCGTGACGGCGTGGAACGCGTCGTCGGCGGCGACGGCGGCGTCGGCGTCGCCGCGGCTCAGGGCGTCGGCGAAGAGCTCGTTCGCAGCACGCATCGCCTCGAGGTCGGCCGCGCCCAGCTGCGGCACCGCGAGCTCGACGGCGAGCCGGTGCATCGACGCGACGACAGCCTGCGCGTCCCGGATGGCGCGCGCGTCGAGGCCGGCGACGGTCGTCGAGCGGCCCGGCGCGGCGTGCACGAGCCCGGCCTGGGCCAGCCGCAGCAGGGCCTCGCGCACCGGGGTGCGACTCACCCCCAGCCACGCGGCGAGCTCCTGGTCGCGCAGCTGTTCCCCTGGCGTCAACGTGCCGTCGACGATCGCGTCGCGCAGGCGCCGGTGCACGTCGTCGCGCAGCAACGGCCGCGGTGGCACGACCTCGGCCGGAATGGGCATGCGATATATTGCACATCGCCAAGGGCAGTCTGTCAACGCCGCGCCCTACGGCCGGTGTCCACCACCCGAGACCCCGCACCGCGGGCGCTCGACCGGGTGGCTAGGGTGGGCGACGTCCTTCACGGGAGTCCGGCGCACCGGGCTGAGAGGGGGCTGACGCGGCCCTGACCGTCCACACCTGATCCGGATCATGCCGGCGCAGGGACCAAGGAGACGCGATGACGCCGCACGACCCGACGGGGCACCTCCCCCGGCTCCACGTCCTCACC
>NZ_JBPGXG010000069.1:0-23270 GCF_056755255.1 Monashia sp. HAY1-5C
TCCGTCGTCGGCAGCGTCAGATGTGTATAAGAGACAGGGCCCGCGCCGGACGCGTCCCGGGCGTCGTCCTGTCGCGCCTGCTGCGCGTGACGCGCGTCGTCCGCGAGACGCTGCCGCGCCTCGACCAGCTGGGCCTGGGCAGCGCCCAGGGCTTCAGCGTCATGGCGACGGCCACCGACTACCTGCCGGTCGCGATCGGCAACTACCTGCGCCTGCCGCGCGACTGGGCGGACACGCGTCCGATCGCCGGCGGCAAGAGCTCGGTCATGCTCCTCGTCGACCAGCTCGACCTGCTCGGCACGACGATGGACAAGGTCTACGACGCGGTGTGCCGGGCCGACGCGGAGGCGATCATCGTCCACGGGCAGTTCCTCGAGCAGAAGTTCGGGGGGGCCTCGACCGGCGGTTCGCTCGGTCTCGCCGGGCCCGACCCGACGCCGTCGCCCAGCGCGTCGCGACCGGCGCCGTCGCCGTCCACGCCGGCCTCGCCCCCTGCACCCTCTCCCCTGGCCCCGCCGGAGTGACGCATGCCCGACACCTCACCCGTCCCCCACTCCTCCGCGAGCGGCTCGCGGCTCGCGGAGAGCCTCGAGCAGCTGACCGACGTCGCCGCCGAGGCCGGCCTCGACCCGACCGCGGCGCGTGACGAGGGGCTGCGGGTCGCCGCGGCGCTCGCGGAGTCCGTCCCGGACGCCGCGGCCGGCTGGGCCGAGGTGGCCCACCCGGGCCTGACCGAGCTCGCCGCCGTCAACGCCGCGTTCTTCGACGCCGCGTCGCGGGGACGCCGGTGGCGGGCCGCACCCACAGACCTGCTCGCCTCGCTCGTCGGCTCCGGCCACTCCCTTGCCGACGAGTACGCCGAGGCGCTGACCGAGGTGGCCTCGGCCGCCGTCATGCTCGGCACCGCGCCGATCTGGGTCATCGCGAACGCGTCGGCCACCGCCGGCGTCTACCTCGCCGCGGCCCGGGGCACCGCGCTGCCACCGGCGCCCGCGAGCAATCCCGCGACCAGGCCACCGGTGCCGGCGGCCACGCCACGGGTGCCGGTCGGGGTGCCGGGGTCCGGTACCGCATCGCCGGACCTGCCCGGGACGGGCCCCCGACCCACGGATCCGCCTGGGGCCCAAGCCGGTCCGTCGGGGACCCTGTCCGACGCCGAAGCCCTCACGGGCGCCTCGGCGCCGCAGCCCGAGCCCACCGTCGAGCCACGGAAGACGGTCGAGCAGCTGCTGGCCGAGCTCGACGCGATGATCGGCCTCGACCGGGTCAAGCGCGAGGTGCACCGGCAGGTCGCCCTGCTCACCGTCGAGAAGCTGCGAACCGAAGCCGGGCTCAGGGCCCCGAAGATGAGCCGGCACCTCGTCTTCGTCGGCAACCCGGGCACGGGCAAGACCACGGTCGCCCGGCTCATCGGGGCGATCTACCGCGCGCTCGAGCTGCTGCCGCAGGGCCAGCTCGTCGAGGTCGACCGCAGCGAGCTCGTCGCCGGGTACGTCGGCCAGACCGCCATCAAGACCGCCGAGGTGTGCCAGAAGGCGGACGGCGGCGTGCTCTTCGTCGACGAGGCCTACTCCCTCACCGGCGACCAGTACGCCCAGGAAGCCGTCAACACCCTCGTGAAGGAGATGGAGGACCGGCGCGAGCGGCTCGTCGTCATCGTCGCCGGCTACCCCGACCCGATGGTCACCTTCATCACCCAGAACCCGGGCCTGGCCAGCCGGTTCACGACGACGATCGAGTTCGACGACTACTCCGACGACGAGCTGGTCCGCATCCTCGACGCCATCGCCGAGGGCAGCGACTACGAGCTGACCCCCGAGGCCCACGACCGGGTCCGCGCGATCCTGCAGGCCACGCCCCGCACCTCCGCCTTCGGGAACGGACGCTTCTCGCGCAACCTCTTCGAGGCCGCCGTGTCGCGGCACGCGTGGCGGCTGCGGGACGCGACGGAGCCGACCCGCGACGACCTGCGTCTACTCACTGGAGACGACTTCACCGACCAGCCGGACGCCCCCGAGGACCCCGACGTCCCCGACGCCCCCGACACCGAGGCCCCGTCGGATCCGGACCCGCTCAGGGCGAACCCCGATGGAACCGGAGCCGGCGGCGAGGCAGTCTCGGACGAGCAGCACCACCCGAGCCAGGATCCGAGCGAGGACACCGTATGAGCGCACCGACGACGAACATCCCGGTCGCCGTCCCGGCGGGCGCGCCCGGCGGCTCGGGCGGCTCGGGTGGGCCCCCCGGTGCCGGCGGGCCGCAGCCGCGGACCATCGCCGGCAGCCTGCCGGGGGCCCGTGGCGTCGCCACCAGGCTGCTGCACGGCACGCCGGGACGGATGCGCCTGTACGGCCTCGTCGGCGTCGTCGCCGCCCTGCTGCTCGGCGCGGTCAGCGCCAACGCGCTGCTCGCGTCGCAGTCGGCCGTCGAGCGCGCCGCGAACAACACCGCCCAGGTGGTCCGGGCCCAGTCGATCCACGTCGACCTCCTGCGCGCCGACGCCCTGGCCACCAACGCGTTCCTCGTCGGCGGCGTCGAGTCGGCGCAGTCGCGCTCCCGGTACGAGCAGGCCATGGGGGACGTCGCCAGGAGCCTGTCCGAGGCGGCTGCCGCCCAGCCCGCCGACGGCGCCGCGCTCGGGGTGCTGTCGCAGCAGGTGCAGACCTACGTCGGGCTCGTCGAGCAGGCCCGGGCCAACAACCGGCTCAACCTGCCGGTCGGCGCGCAGTACCTGACCCAGGCCAGCGACGGCCTGCGCTCGGACGCCATCCCGGTCGTCGAGGCCGTCGTGTCGGCCAACGAGCAGCGCGCCCGGGCCGAGTTCGACCGCAGCAACTCCAGCCTGCAGCTGCTGGCCGGGCTGCTGTCGCTCGTGGTGCTCGTCCTCGTGGCGGTGTGGCTGGCCAAGCGCACGCACCGCTACCTCAACCCGTCGCTCGCGGCCGCCATCGTCATCCTCGTCGTCGGCCTCTTCGTCGCGGCGTCGACGATCGGCGGCGTCGCCAGCACGACGCGTCAGGTGGCCGACGGTGACTACCAGACCGCCGTCCGGCTCGCCGGGGTCACGACCGCCGCCAACGACGCGCGGGCCAACGAGAGCCTGACCCTTATCAAGCGCGGCTCCGGCAAGTCCTACGACGACAAGTGGAAGAGCGACGACAGCGCGGTGCGCTCCGCGCTCCAGGGCGTCGACCGCTCCGGGACGCTCGGGGCCCAGTGGACCGCCTACCGGACCGTGCACCTCAAGGTGCGCCAGCTCGACACCAACGGCCAGTGGGACCAGGCGGTCGCGCTGTCGACGAGCACCGGCGCCGACGGCGCGGCCGCGGCCTTCGCCACCTTCGACAGCGCCGCGGCCACGCTCCGGGACAAGGCCAGCACGAGCGCGATCAGTGAGCTCCACGGCCTCGGCGGATCGGCCCCCGTCTATGCCGTCGGGCTCGCGCTGGCCGCGCTAGTCGCCTCGTGGCTCGTCGTCCGTGGCATCGGCCAGCGGATCGAGGAGTACCGATGAACGCCGCACTGCGTCGGGTCCTGACCACGACGGTGGCGGTCGCGACCCTCGGGACGCTAGCCGCCTGCTCAGCAGTCACCTACGAGGCGACGCCCGTGCCGACGAAGACCCGGGCCAGCACCACCTCGAAGGCACCGGTCGCCGCTCCGCAGGCGTGCGCCAACCCGACCCAGTCCTACGACCCGCTGCCCAGCCTGCCGAGCCGGTCGCAGGTCACCGACCCCGGCATGCGGCAGATCCTCGACCGCGGGTACCTGCGCGTCGGCGTCTCGGCCGACACCTACCTCTTCGGGGCCAACGACCCGGCGACGGGGCGGATCCAGGGCTTCGACATCGACCTCGCGCGCGCGGTGGCCAAGGCGATCTTCGGCGACCCGAACAAGGTGCAGCTGCGCGTCATCACCGCGGCCGACCGCCTGCCGTTGCTCGAGAGCGGGGACCTCGACATCGTCGCCCGCAACATGTCGATGACGTGCGACCGGTGGCAGAAGATCGCCTTCTCGGCCGAGTACTACCGGTCGGGCCAGAAGGTCCTCGTCGGTCGCAACCTGCCCGGCGCCGCGAACCTGTCGCTGAAGGACCTCGCCGGCAAGCGGGTCTGCGCGCCCGCCGGCACGACGTCGCTGACCAAGCTGCAGCAGGTCCAGGGGCCGCTCGTCGTCACGGCTCCGACGCACACCGCCTGCCTCGTGCTCTTCCAGCAGGGCAAGGCCGACGCCATCACCGGCGACGACACCGTCCTCGCGGGCCTGGCCGCGCAGGACCCGAACACCGTCGTCACCAAGGCGCCGGCCATCACGGTCGAGCCGTACGGCCTGGGCATGAACAAGGGCAACGTGTTCCTGGCCCGGTACGTCAACCGCGTCATCGCCGACCTCGAGTCGAGCGGCGAGTGGACGGCGATGTACGACCGCTGGCTCGCCGGTCCGCTCGGCCCGGCGCCGAAGCCCCCCACCCCCGTGTACGGACGCGCATGACGGCCGTTCCCGCGTCCGTGCCGGCCCCGGGGCCCGAACCGGGCGCCGGCGTCATGGCCCCGACCGCCCCGGGCCGACTCGGTGTGCCCGTCCAGGCGGCCGAGGCGCAGACCTACCTGTTCGCGCTGCGTGACTGGGTGGCCCAGCGGCGCGCCGACCTCGGCGAGGTCGACCGCGCCGTGCTGCGCCTGACGCCGGCCGAGCAGGCCACGATCACCGGCGACCTCACGGTGGCCCTGACGTTCTGGAAGGCCGTCAGCGACCGGCTCGTCCTGCTCGAGACGACCTTCGACGGCGGACGCGTCGGGCCGACCGAGGCCGAGCGCCTGTCGACGCTCATCCACGGGCGGCTCGACTCCAACACCTCCGAGCAGCTGTCGCTGCCCTCGAGCGGGTCGCTGGCGGTGAGCCTGCCCGAGGCGTGCCGCCTCCTCGACTCGCTGACCCGCACCCTGCAGGCCCGCGCATCCCTCGCCCCGGGAGCCGCCGAGGCGAGCCAGCGCATCACCGTCGCGCGGGCCGGCCTCGAGCGGGTCCGCGACCAGGTGCCTCTCGTGCCCACCGGGGTCCAGCGCGACGACGCGGCCGAGAGGCTCGCGCGTCTCGACCGGCGCATGGCGGACGTCGTCGAGCGGGCCCGCCGCGGCGCCGACACCGGCGGCCTCATCGCGCCGCTCGAGATCGACATCGCCGTGCTCGAGCGCGACCTCATCGTCGCCGCCGCCGAGCGGGCCTCCGCGGCGCGGAGCCGGATCCGGACCCAGCAGCAGGTCGAGGAGCTCGACGCCCGGGCCCAGGCCATCCGGGCCCTCGAGCGAGCCTGCCTCGCGGCCATCACGCCGGCACCGCACCTGGCCATCCCCAACGTCCGCGCGCTCGGACCCGTCCCGCAGGGCGCGAGCGAGCTCGCCGCCTACCGCGACAAGCTCGACCGCGTCGGCCGCGCCCTCGACCTGGCCCACGAGACGTACGCGGCCGGGCTCGCCGAGCGCGACGAGGTCGTCGGTCTCGCCGGCGCCGTCGGGGCCATGGCGGCCTCGGCGGCGTTCGAGCCCGACGTCGCCGCCGACGTCGCCGACCTGCGGTCCCGCCTCGACGCCGTTCTCGGCACGACCCCGCTGCCGGTGGGCCGAGCCCGCGCCCTCGCCGCCGCCTACCAGGCGTACGTCGACGCCGCGACGCGTCCGGGACGCGTCCCGCGCGCGAGCGGCGCCGGCACCGGCGGGAGCACCGGCGCGACCGCGTCCGGCGGCCGCGGCCCCTCCCCGTCCAGCACCCGACCCCAGAGGCAGCGACCATGAAGTGCACGCAGCCCGGATGCCCCGGCACCATCGTCGACGGCTACTGCGACGTCTGCGGCATGGCCGCAGGGTCGACGCCGGCCCCCGCCCTCGCCACGGCCGGCACCGCGTCCGGTGCGACGCGCCAGGTGGGTGCCACGGGTGGCTCGGGTGGCTCGGGTGACCCGGTGTCCGCCGGCCTCGCTCCGTCCCCCGGGGCCGGGGCGTCGGGAGGGACGGCCGTCCCCGACGGCACGCCCTGCCGCCAGCCCGGGTGCACGGGGACGATCGACGCCGGCTACTGCGACGTGTGCGGCACGCCCGCCGAGCAGGCCGAGGTCGCCTCGCTGGCACCGGTCCCGCCGGCGTCCGGCGCGATGTCGGCCACCTCGGGCGGCGAGGGCCCCGCCGGCACCAGCCCGGACATCTCCTCGCGGTCGGCCGCGTCGAGCAACCTCGCCTCGACCGCCCTGGGCTCCAAGCGGGCCCGGCAGGGCGGCAGCATCGCGACCCGGCGCACGAGCAGCTCCCAGCGGCTGCGCTCGGCCCGTCTCGGTGGCGGCATCACGACCGTGCGCCCGGCCCCCACCATCGACGCCGAGAAGGCCCTGCTCACCGACCCCACCGTCCCGGAGAACAAGCGGTTCTGCCCGAAGTGCGGCGAGCCCGTGGGCCGCGGCCGCGACGGCAGGCCGGGACGCACCACCGGGTTCTGCGCCAAGTGCCGGCAGCCGTTCTCCTTCGACCCCAAGCTCAAGGCGGGCGACCTCGTGGCCGGCCAGTACGAGGTGGCCGGCTGCCTCGCGCACGGCGGTCTCGGCTGGATCTACCTGGCCCGCGACAAGAACGTCTCGGACCGCTGGGTCGTGCTCAAGGGCCTGCTCAACTCCGCCGACCCCGATGCCCTCGCGGCGGCCATTGCCGAGCAGCGGTTCCTCGCCCAGGTGTCGCACCCGAGCATCGTCGAGATCTACAACTTCGTCACCCACGACGACGCCGGCTACATCGTCATGGAGTACGTCGGCGGCACGTCGCTCAAGTCGATCCTCAAGCAGCGGATGCAGGCGGCGGGGCGCTACGACCCGCTGCCGGTCGACCAGGCGCTCGCCTACATCCTCGAGATCCTGCCGTCGTTCCAGTACCTGCACGACCTCGGGCTCGTCTACTGCGACTTCAAGCCCGACAACATCATCCAGGTGGGCGACGAGGTCAAGCTCATCGACCTCGGCGGCGTGCGCCGGGCCGACGACGAGGACTCCGCGATCTTCGGCACGGTCGGCTACCAGGCGCCCGAGGTGGCCGAGCTCGGCGTCTCGGTGGCCTCGGACATCTACACCATCGGGCGCACCCTCGTCGTGCTGACGATGGAGTTCCGCGGGTACCAGACGACCTACCTCAACACGCTCCCGCCGCAGGACTCCGTGCCGGTCTTCCAGAGGTACGACGCGTTCTACCGGCTCGTGGCCAAGGCGTGCGCGCCCAACCGCGACGACCGTTTCGTGTCGGCCGACGAGCTGCGCTCCCAGATGGTGGGGGTGCTGCGCGAGGTCGTCGCCCTCGACCAGAACGCCGGGGCCGCGTCGACGACCGTCAGCTCGCTGCTGTTCGAGGTGCCCACGCCCGGCATCGAGCCGGACGACTGGCGCAACCTGCCGGCCCTACGGCGTGACCCCCACGACCCGCAGACCGGCTGGCTCAGCACCGTCACGGGAGCGCCCGCCGAGCGGCTCACCGCCCTCGAGCGCGCCGCGGCACGCACCACCGAGGTGCTCCTCGACATCGCTCGCACCGCGCTCGACGCCGGCAAGCGCGACGTCGCCGAGGCCACGGCCGGCGAGCTGCTCGCCAACGACCCCTGGGAGTGGCGAGCCGTGTGGATCCAGGGCCTGGCCGCCCTCGAGCGGGGCGACGCCCGTGCCGCCCAGGCCGCGTTCAACGCCGTCTACGGCCAGGTCCCCGGCGAGCTCGCGCCCAAGCTCGCGCTCGCCCACGCCAGCGAGCGCGCCGGCGACGACGTCGTCGCCGAGAACCTCTACACCGCCTGCGCCCGCACCGACTCGACGTACGTGCCGATGGCCGCCTTCGGGCTCGCCCGCATCCGAGCCGCCCGACGCGACGTCGACGGCGCCGTGGCCGCCTACCGCCTCGTCCCGCTGCAGTCGAGCGCGTACCGCACGGCCCGTGCCGGCCTCGCCGAGCTGCTCGCCCGGGCCAACCGCGGCCTGCCCGACCTCGCCGAAGCGCTGCGCACCCTCGACGACACGTCGCTGTCGGCGCGGCGCAAGGCAGAGCTGACGACGCTCATCTACCGTGAGGCGCTCGCCACCGTCGAGAAGACCGGCACCAAGGCCGACCTGCTCATCGGCGAGCACAAGACGACGCCGACCGGACTCCGGCTCGGGCTCGAGGAGTCGCTGCGCGAGCTGGCGCGGCGCACGCCGGACCTCGCCGAGCGCGTGCCGCTCGTCGACGAGGCCAACACGATCCGACCCTGGAGCCTCTGGTGACCGACCTGCCCCCGACCGGCCCCGGCGTGTCCGCGGTGCCGGCCGCCGCCCCCTCCGAGCCCTCCGAGCCCTCCGAGCCCTCCGAGCCCTCCGAGCCCTCCAAGCCCTCGGAGCCCTCCGACACCACCGTCGCGTCCGAGGCGCCCGGCGGGGAACGGCCCTGCCCCGCGTGCGGGACGGCCAACGCCGCCGACGCGACCTTCTGCGAGGCGTGCGGCACGGAGCTGGCCGCGTCGGTCGTCGGCAGCGGTCTGCCGCAGGCGAGCGCGCCCGAGCCGCCGGCCGGCATGACGGCCGGGATGACGGCCGCGCCGCAGACGGCACCGGCCGGCGAGGAGTCACCCCTCGACGTGGGCTGGACCGGCGCCGTGCCCTCGGCCGGGGTCCCCGGCGCGGGTGCCGGTACGGGTGAAGGTGGGACCGAGCCGGACGACACGTGCCCGACGTGCCACGAGGGGCGCATCGTCGACGGGTGGTGCGACCGGTGCGGCTCGCCGCGACCCGACCCCCGCGACCACTTCGCCGAGGCGCCCGCCGCGTGGGTCGCCGGACTGTGCGACATCGGCCGCCGCCACTCGCGCAACGAGGACGCGATGGCGCTCAGCGCCGGCGAGGCGCCCGGCTCGCGGGCGGTCCTCGTCGTCTGTGACGGCGTCTCGATGGCCACCGACTCGCACATCGCCTCGCTGGCCGCGGCGCAGGCTGCGCGCGCCGTGCTCGACCAGCCGTTCCCGCGCGGCGCCGGCACCCCCGAGGCGTGGTCCGGCACGGCGTCCCGGGCCCTGACCGCCGCCGTCGCACGGGCCAACGAGGCGGTCGCGGAGGCCGTCGTCGACGACGTGCCGAACCCGCCGTCGTGCACCTTCGCCGCGGCCGTCGTCGAGAACGGCGTCGTCGTGGCCGGCACCGTGGGCGACAGCCGCGTCTACTGGCTGCCGGACGACGACGCCGAGCCGGCCCGCCAGCTCGGGCAGGACGACTCGTTCGCCCAGGAGCAGATCACCTCCGGCGTGCCACGTCGCGAGGCCGAGAACGGTCCGCACGCCCACTCGATCACGCGCTGGCTCGGCCGCGACGCCCCCGACGACCTCACGCCGCACGTGACGACGCTGACGGCCACCCCCGGCTGGCTGCTCGTCTGCTCCGACGGGCTGTGGAACTACTGCTCCGAGGCGGAGGACCTCCGGGCGCTGCTGCGCCAGAGCGTCGCCCGCGTCGGGGACACGCCCGACGCACTGGCCCGCGCGCTCGTCGACTTCGCCAACGGGCAGGGCGGGCGCGACAACATCACGGTTGCCCTCGCCAGACTGGCTGGGCAAGGATCGACAGCGAACGAGGGCACGGCGGGGGCCGCGCCCGAGGAAGGGGACCCGACCGATGGCTGACTTCACCGCAGAGGTGTTCCAGAACGAGTTCCTGCCCGACGGCGGGACCGACGTGCACGCGATCGTGCGCATCACGTCGGCCGGCGCGTCGGCCGGGGCCTCCGCCGGGCTCGCCGACCCGGGGTCGGCGGCCGAGGTCATCCTCATCGACACCTCCGGCTCGATGGGCCGTCGTGGTGTGCAGGCCGCCGGGGAGGCGGCCAAGGCGGCGCTCGCCGAGATCGTCGACGGGACACTCTTCTCCATCGTCGCCGGCAACGGCACCGCGCAGATCGTCTACCCCTACAGCCACCAGGGTGCCCTCGTGCCGATGTCGGCCCGGACGCGGGCCGAGGCCGGCCGCGCCATCGACGGCCTGCGCGCCAACGGGGGCACGGCGATGGGCACGTGGCTGACGCTCGCGCGGCAGATCTTCGAGACGGTGCCGCACGTCACCAAGCGCCACGCGATCCTGCTCACCGACGGCGTCAACGAGGGTGAGACCCCGGCGTCGCTGCAGGCTGCGGTCCGTGGCTGCATCGGCGTCTTCCAGTGCGACTGCCGCGGCGTCGGCGACCAGTGGCGCGTCGAGGAGGTGCGCGGCATCGCCTCGGCCCTGCTCGGCACCGTCGACCTCATCCCGGCACCCGAGGAGATGGCGGCGGAGTTCGAGGCCATGATGCGGGCCTCGATGTCGCGCGGCGTCGCCAACGCCGAGCTGCGCGTGTGGGTGCCGCAGGGTGCCGAGCTGCTCTTCGTCAAGCAGGTGTCCCCGACGCTCGAGGACCTCACGCCGCGACGCCAGCCGATCAACCCGCTGACCAACGCCTACCCCACCGGCGCGTGGAGCGACGAGAGCCGCGACTACCACGTCGCCGTCCGCCTGCCGGCGCGCACCCTGGGGCAGGAGCAGCTCGCCGCGCGCGTGCAGATCTCGCTCGGGTCCGACCCGCTCGCCCAGGGCCTCGTCAAGGCCAAGTGGAGCAACGACGACTCCCTGACCACCCGCATCGACCCCGCCGTCGCCGCCTACACCGGCCAGGCCGAGCTCGCCACGGTCATCCAGGAGGGCCTGGCGGCCAAGGCGGCCGGGCAGGACGACGTCGCGACGGCCAAGCTCGGCCGGGCGGTCCAGCTGGCCGACCAGACCGGGAACGACGAGATGACCTCGCGCCTGCGCAAGGTCGTCGAGATCGACGACGCCGACACCGGGACCGTCCGTCTCAAGAAGGGTGCGAGCAAGATCGACGAGATGTCGCTCGACACCGCGTCGACGAAGACGAGCCGGGTGCGCCGATGAGCGCGGTCTGCCCCAACGGCCACACCTCCGAGGCCGAGGACTACTGCGACACGTGCGGGTCGCCGATCGACGCGTCCGCCCAGCCGGCCGCGTCAGGTGCGTCGGGTGC
This sequence comes from Monashia sp. HAY1-5C, assembly GCF_056755255.1. Classification (NCBI taxonomy): domain Bacteria; kingdom Bacillati; phylum Actinomycetota; class Actinomycetes; order Micrococcales; family Intrasporangiaceae; genus Intrasporangium; species Monashia sp. HAY1-5C. The sequence goes on from NZ_JBPGXG010000069.1 coordinate 11,052, forward strand.
GTCGGGTGCTTCAGGCGGGTCGGTGGCGTCGGCGCCGGGCCCGGGTTCGTCTGCCGTGCAAGCTGGTCCGGCCGCCGGCACGTCCGGCGGGGGCCGCTCGTCCCTCGACCTCGACACGCCGGGTGGCGCGACGGCCGGCTCGGCCGCGCCGGAGCAGCCCCAGGGCCCGGCCGTGCCTCCGGCGCCGTCGGTGCTCGAGTGCCCGAACTGCCACACCGAGAACGCCGAGGGCGCGCTCTTCTGCGAGGCCTGCGGCTACGACTTCACGACCGGTGCGATGCCGCGCGATGCCGGGCCCTCCGGCGCGGCGACGTCCCCGGGCGAGGCGTCGCCGTCCCCGGGCGAGGGCGCCGGCACTGGCGTCGGCTCGGCTGCCGAGCCGTTCGAGTGGCTCGCCGAGGTGTGGGTCGACCCCGACTGGTACCAGACGCAGGAGGCGGAGGACCCGTGCCCGTCCCCCGGGCTCCCGGTCATCATGCCGCTGCGCCACCGGAGCGTCCTGCTCGGCCGGGTGTCGACGAGCCGCAACACCAACCCGGAGATCGACCTGTCGTCCGACCCGGGCGTCAGCCGCCGCCACGCGCAGCTGACGACCGATGGCACGCGCTGGTTCGTCGAGGACCTCGGCAGCTCGAACGGCACGTACGTCGGGCCGGCCTCCGGGCCGCTGCCCGAGCAGGCGATCGCGGTCGGCCCCAAGACCGAGCTCGGTGACGACGACCGGCTCTATGTCGGCGCCTGGACGCGGGTCGTCGTGCGCCGAGCCACCCCGGACGAGGCCGAGACGTACTGACGCCGACGTACTGACGCCGACGGCCGCTCCACGCCGCGTCCCCGCGTCGGGGTGTGCGACGAACTTGAACGTCACCTGAAGTACGACGCCATTTCGGCGCGTCGGCACCCTAAGGTGTGCGTGTGAGCGAACGGGCCTTCCTCCACGGCACCGGCGACACGCCGCAGGTCATCGTCGTGACGGGTGTCATGGCCGCCGGCAAGTCGACCGTGTCGCAGCTGCTCGCCGAGCGGTTCAGCCGCGCGGTGCACCTGCGCGGCGACGAGTTCCGCCGGATGGTCGTGCGCGGCCGCGTCGACCTGTCGCCGCACGGCGACCCCGAGGCGGAGCGACAGCTGGCCCTGCGGCACCGGATCACGGCGCAGACGGCGAACGCATACGCCGAGGCCGGGTTCACCGTGGTCGTCCAGGACCTCTTCGTCGGCACGAGTCTCATGCCGTTCCTCGAGCAGGTGAGGGCCCGTCCCCTCAGCCTCGTCATGCTCGCCCCCGACGTCGGCACCGTCATGCGGCGCGAGGCCGAGCGCGTCAAGGTCGGCTACGGCGACCTCTGGTCGATCCGCGACTTCGACCACAAGGTGCGCACCGAGACGCCGCACATCGGGCTGTGGCTCGACAGCTCGCAGCAGACCCCGGAGGAGACCGTCGACGAGATCGTGTCCCGGCTGCCCGAGGCGAGGATCGCCTGAGATGGCGGGGCTGACCATCGGGCAGGTCGCCGAGCGCACCGGCGTCGCGACGTCGGCGCTGCGCTACTGGGAGGAGCTCGGCCTCGTCTCCTCGGTGCGCACCAGCGGCAACCAGCGACGCTACGAGCGAGCCACCATCCGACGCGTCTCCTTCATCCGGGCCGCGCAGCGGGTCGGGCTCTCGCTCGAGGAGATCGCCGCCTCGCTGTCGACGCTGCCCGACGGCCGGACGCCGACGGCCAGCGACTGGGCCCGGTTGTCGAGGTCGTGGCGTCCCCGCCTCGACGAGCAGATCCGACGCATCGAGAAGCTGCGTGACCAGCTCGACTCGTGCATCGGGTGCGGGTGCCTGTCGCTGCGCACCTGCGCGCTCAACAACCCCTCGGACGTGCTGGCCGGGCACGGCCCGGGAGCCGTCCTGCTCGAGCCCTGACGCGGAGGAGCAGCTGATCGGCCCCGGCCGGCACGCCGTGCGCCTGGGCCCGGCACGCCGTGGGCCTCGGCATGCCGAGGGCCCCGGACCGGTCCGGTCCGGGGCCCACGCGTCGGCTACTCGCCCGTCGGCTACTCGCCCGTCGCGTCCGCCGGGACGGCGTCGTCCGGAGCGGGCACACCCGGACCCCCGCCGGGACCGGGCACCGCGGCTCCCACCCCGGCCAGCTGGGGCACTCCCGCTGCTCCCGCGACACCGTCGACGTCGAGGTCGGCCGCCGCGCCTGCGAACTGCGCCTGGTAGAGGCGCGCGTACGCGCCGTCGCGGGCGAGCAGCTCGCTGTGCGAACCCTGCTCGACGATGCGCCCCTCCTCCATGACGAGGATGAGGTCGGCATCGCGGATCGTCGAGAGGCGGTGCGCGATGACGAAGCTCGTGCGGTCCGACCGCAGCGCCGCCATGGCCTGCTGCACGAGCAGCTCGGTGCGGGTGTCGACCGAGCTGGTCGCCTCGTCGAGGATGAGCAGCGCCGGGTCGGACAGGAAGGCCCGGGCGATGGTGACGAGCTGCTTCTCGCCGGCCGAGATGTTGCTCGCCTCGTCGTCGAGGACCGTGTCGTAGCCGTCCGGCAGGGAGTGCACGAACCGGTCGACGTAGGTGGCCCGAGCGGCCGCGAGGACCTCCTCGTCGGAGGCGCCGGGACGGCCGTAGGCGATGTTGTCGCGGATCGTGCCACCGAAGAGCCAGGTGTCCTGCAGCACCATGCCGATGCGCGAGCGCAGGTCGTGACGCGTCAGGTCGCGGATGTCGACGCCGTCGAGGGTGATGCGGCCACCGTCGAGCTCGTAGAACCGCATGACGAGGTTGACGAGGGTCGTCTTGCCCGCGCCGGTGGGGCCGACGATCGCGACGGTCTGGCCGGGGCGCACCGACAGGTCGAGGTGCTCGATGAGCGGCGCGTCGGGGAGGTACGAGAACGAGACGTCATCGAAGGCCACCGCACCGTGCGGGTCCGCGATCGTCACCGGGCTGCCGGCGTCGGGCTCCTGCTCCTCGGCGTCGAGCACCTCGAAGACGCGCTCGGCCGACGCGACGCCGGACTGGAGCACGTTGGCCATCGAGGCCACCTGCGTCAGCGGCTGGGTGAACTGGCGGGAGTACTGGATGAACGCCTGGACGTCGCCGAGGCTCATCGAGCCGGAGGCGACCCTCAGGCCACCGACGACGGCGACGAGGACGTAGTTGAGGTTCCCGATGAACATCATCGTCGGCATGATGATGCCGCTGATGAACTGCGCACCGAAGGCGGCCCCGAACAGCTCGTCGTTCTTGGTCGTGAAGGCCTCCCGGGCCTCCTTCTGACGGCCGAAGACCTTGACGACGCCGTGACCGGTGAAGGTCTCCTCGATGATGCCGTTGAGCTCGCCGGTGTTGCGCCACTGCTGGATGAACAGCTTCTGCGAGCGCTTGCCGATGGCGGCCGTGACCATGACCGAGACGGGGATCGTCACGAGCGCGATGAGGGCGAGCAGCCACGAGATCCAGAACATCATCGCGAGCACCGCGACGACCGTCAGCAGCGACGTCAACAGCTGGGAGAGCGTCTGCTGCAGCGACATCCCGATGTTGTCGATGTCGTTGGTGACGCGCGAGAGGACCTCGCCGCGCGGCTGCCGGTCGAAGTAGGGCAGCGGCAGGCGGTTGAGCTTGGCCTCGACGTCCTGGCGCAGCCGGAACATCGTGCGCTGCAGCAGCCCCTGCAGGATCCAGCCCTGCACCCACATGAGCAGCGAGGCCACCGCGAAGAGCCCGACGACGAGCAGCAGCACGCCCCTGAGTGCCTCGAAGTCGATGCCGACGCCCGGGGTGAAGTCGACGTTGGCCAGCAGGTCGGCCTGGGTCGTGTTGCCCGCCGCCCGGGTGGCCGCGACCGCCTCCTCCTTCGTCGTGCCCGGTGGGAGCTTCGAGCCGATCGTCGAACCGATGAACCCGGCGAAGATGATGTCGGTGGCCCGGCCGAGGATCTTCGGGCCGATCGAGCTGAGCACGACGCTGACGACAGCCAGCGTGATGACGACGACGAGCTTCGCCCGCTCCGGTGCGAGCCGCCCGAGCAGGCGCTTGGCCGACGGGCCGAAGTTCAGCGACTTCTCGGTCGGCTGGCCCACCTGCATGTGCGGCGGCCCACCGCGTCGCACCGGTCCCCGACGCGCCTCGGCGGCCTTCTCCTCGGCACTCTTGACTCCCTCGGCCATCAGGCCGCCTCCTCCGCGCTGCGCTGGGACTCGACGATCTCCTGGTAGGTCTCGCAGGAGGCGACGAGCTGGTCGTGGGTGCCCTGGCCGACGACGCGGCCGTCCTCGAGCACGATGATGTGGTCGGCGTCGACGATCGTCGAGACGCGCTGGGCCACGATGACGACGGCGCTCTCGCGGGTCACTGGCCGCAGCGCCTGCCGCAGCCGCGCCTCCGTGGCGAGGTCGAGGGCCGAGAACGAGTCGTCGAACAGGTAGATGTCCGGCCGCTTGACGACGGCCCGGGCGATGGCCAGACGCTGCCGCTGCCCGCCCGAGACGTTGGTGCCGCCCTGGGCGATCGGCGCGTCGAGGCCGCCCTCCATCCGCTCGACGAAGTCGGCGGCCTGCGCGATGCGCAGCGCATCCCACAGCTGCTCGTCGGTGGCGTCGGGGTTGCCGTAGCGCAGGTTCGTGGCCACCGTGCCGGTGAACAGGTACGGCTTCTGCGGCACGAGGCCGATGCGGGCCCACAGGTCGTCGAGGGCGAGGTCGCGCACGTCGACCCCGCCGACCTTGACGCGCCCGCCGGACACGTCGAACAGACGCGGGACGAGGCCGATGAGCGTCGTCTTGCCGGCACCGGTCGAGCCGATGATCGCCGTGGTGCGGCCCGGTTCGGCCGTGAAGGTCACGTCGTGGAGCACGGCGTTCTCGGCGCCCGGGTAGTGGAAGTCGACACCGACGAGCTCGACGCCGGCCGTCGACGCCTTGATCGGCAGCGGCTGGACCGACTCGCCGACCGAGGAGCTCGTGTCGAGGACCTCCATGATCCGACCGGACGACACCGAGGCGCGCGGGATCATCGTGGCCATGAACGTCGCCATCATGACGCCCATGAGGATCTGGATGAGGTAGGACAGGAACGCCGTCAGGGCCCCGACCTGCATGTCTCCCGAGGCGATCCGGTGCGCGCCGAACCACAGCACGGCCACCGACGAGAGGTTGAAGATGAACATGACGATCGGGAAGACGAGCGCCATCAGACGCCCGACGCGCAGGCCGGCCTCCGTCAGCGCCGCGTTGGCTCCGGAGAAGCGCTCCTCCTCGTGGTTCTCGCGGACGAACGCCCGCACGACGCGGATGCCGGTGATCTGCTCACGCAGGACCCGGTTGACCCCGTCGAGCGAGGTCTGCATCCGGCCGAACCACGGCACCATCCGCCAGATGACGAGGCCGACGCACAGGCCGAGCAGCGGCACGGCCACGGCGACGAGCCACGACAGGCCGACGTCCTCGCGCAGCGCCATGATGACGCCCCCGACCATGAGGATCGGCGTCGTGGCGAGCAGCGCGAACGCCATGAACGTCACCATCTGCACCTGCGTCACGTCGTTGGTGTTGCGCGAGATGAGCGTCGGGGCGCCGAACCTGGCGACCTCCTGGGCCGAGTAGTCGACGACCCGGCCGAACACGGTGGCGCGCAGGTCGCGACCCATCCCCATGGCGACCTTCGCCGCGAGGTAGGTCGCCCCGACCGCGGCCGCGATCTGCACGAGGCTGACGCCGAGCATGAGGCTGCCGTGGCGCAGGATGAACCCGGTGTCGCCCTTGGCCACGCCCTCGTCGATGATCTCGCCGTTGAGGCTCGGCAGGTAGAGCGAGGCGAGGGTGCTGACGAGCTGGAGCACCACGATGAGCGTGATCTCGCCCCCGTACGGCCGCAGGTGGGTGCGGAGCAGTCGCATCAGCATGCGTGTGCCTTTCGGTCGGTTCCGTCGGTACGGTCGTTTCGGTCGGTGGGGAGGGGACTCGGGTGGCGGAGGCCGCGGAACCCCTGCTCTCGCTGGTGGCGGGGCGTTCAGGCGTCCTTCGCGGTCGGGCCGGTTGGGCCGGTTGGGCCGGTTGGGCCGGTTGAGCCGGGTGGGCCGGTTGGCGACGCTATGACCTCTCGCCGGGTGAGGGTCAACGGCTTTCCCATGCCGCCTCCTCCCCGGTCAGCGCGGTGGCGTCGCCGCCGAGCTCCTGGTACAGCTCGGCGATGCCGAGGCCGCTGCCGGAGGACGGCGGCCGGCTGAGAACGCCGTAGAGCACGGTGTCGACGATCTCCTCGGGCGACAGGGTCCTGCCGTCGGCGATGCCCGGGTGGCTGCCCGAGAAGCAGAGCAGCCGGATGCGGTGCACGACGTCACGGGGCGGCACGACGAACGCGTCGCTATCGTCCAGGACGAGCTGGTGGATCGCGTCGAGCAGCGGCTGGTGCGGCTCGCAGTCCTCGGCGCCCGCGTCGGTGGCGCCGCGCAGGTGGCGCCCGGCGGCGTAGCAGGCCAGGTGCGGGCCGCGCGTGGGCGGCTCGGTCAGGCCGAGCGCGCCCATGAGGCCGAAGACCTCGGTGAACCGTCGCTGCATGATGGACGTGAACGCCACGAGCCGGTCCCGGACCGGCAGGTCGGTACCGATCGCCGCGATGGAACGGCGGACCGGGGCGGGGCAGAACGCCGTCTGGACGGCCTCGTCCTGGAGGGCGTCCTTGGTGGCGAAGACGCGGAAGATCGTGCCCTCGGCGACGCCGGCCTCGCGGGCGATCTCGCTCGTCGTCGGCGCCCGGCCCTCGCGGTGGGCCAGGTCGAGGAAGACGCCGATGAGGGCCTCCCGGCGGTCGTCCGGGTGCATGGGCGCGGCGCGCCCCGTTCGCTGTCGCACCGGACCATTGTGAATGAGTGAGCACTCACTCACAACCCTTTTACGCCCCCAGCGTGTCGCCAGATCCGCTCCGGCCATCACCGCGCCATGGCGCACTTTCGTTCGCGTTTGCCGACCGATCCGACCCACAACCGCGCCATGGCGCACTTTCGGTGGCGTGGATGGCCGATCCCGGCCCACAACCGCGCCATGGCGCACTTTCGGTGGCGTGGACGACCGATGCCGACCCACAACCGCGCCATGGCGCAGTTTGGGTGGCGGGAGCGGGGGCGGCTCCTGGGCGGTGCGCCGGTCAGACGAGGAGGCCGTCGGCCACGAGGTCGCGGATGGCGGGGACGACCTCGGCGCGCACGGCGTCCGGGTCGGCATCGAGGAGCGAGGCGATCGCCTCGAGCGCGATTCGCGCGGTCAGCTCGCCGTCCGCCACCCCGAGGTAGGCCGCGAGGAGCGTGCCTGCGCGCACCACCCGGCGCAGGCCACCGCCCTGGCGCACGAGGATGACCGCAGGATCTGCCGCCCCGGGGCGCGCGTGCCGCTCCTCGGTGACGTCCGGCGCGCACGACCAGGCGACGTCGAGCACGTCGTCGTCCGTGTGCTCGGCGAGCCAGGTGCGCGCGCGCAGGCCGGCCTCGACGCTCGGGCCCATCGGCGCGGCGACGGGGCCGGTCGCCTCGTCGAGCGAACGCCACGTCGGCCGGTCGGTCGCGGGACGCTGGAGCGTGACGACGCCGAAGCCCACGGCCGCGACGCGTCGAGCGGCGAAGTCCCGGAGCCAGGCCGCGTACATCCGCGAGTGCGCCTCGCTACCGGGCACCGCTCCCCCGTCCCGCGACCAGAGCTCGGCGTACTCGGCCGGGTCCTGCAGCTCGCGCTGCACGACCCAGGCGTCGAGCGGGACGCCGTCGCGGGCCTGGTCGTCGAGCCACTCGGCCCACACGTCGCGCCAGGTGCGCCCCTCGGGCACCTCCCAGTTGCCGAGGAGCTGCGCGACGCCGCCGGGCTCCAGCACGCGGCCGACGTCACGGACGAGGCTGCGGACGACCGCGTCCCCGGCCCGGCCGCCGTCGCGGTACTCGTAGAGCGGCACGTCGTCCGAGCGCGGGGTGATGACGAATGGCGGGTTGCTGACGACGAGCGAGAACGACTGTCCCGCAACCGGATCGAGAAGGTCGCCCGCCATTGTGTCGAGCCGTGCGCGGGCGAGGTCGGCGTTGAACCGGGCGTAGCCGAGTGCCCGCTCCGAGATGTCGGTTGCCGTGATCGACGACGCGTGCGAGCTCAGGTGCAGCGACTGGACGCCGCAGCCGGTGCCGAGGTCGAGGGCGCGGTCGACCGGTCGGCGGATGGTCCACGAGGCGAGGGTGGTCGAGGCACCACCGATGCCGAGCACGTGGTCGGGTCGCAGCGGTTCGCCGGTCGCGATCTCGGACAGGTCGGAGGCCACCCACCAGTCGTGCGCGTCGTCGCCGTACGGCCGCAGGTCACACGTCGCGCGCGCGGTGCGCCCGTCGGCGTCGACCCGGACCAGACCGAGCCCGACGGCCCCCTCGACGCCGAGCGTCGGCAGGGCGTCGCCGAGCACGTCGACCACGACGGGACACCCGAGGGTGAAGAGGCGCACCAGCGTGCCGCACGGGTCCCCCCTGCCCGGTGGCGCAGCCCGCTCGGCCGAGGAGGACGCGGCGGATGACGAGGCGGCGGCGGCGTGGGACGTGGACGACGGCGGGGCGGTCGCCAGGAGGGCGGGCAGCGGCTGCTCGCGGTGCAGCGCCGCGGACGCGACGGGACCGAGGCGCTCGGCGATGCCGTCCACCGTGAAGCCGGCGGCGGCGAGGTCGGCGCGCAGGAGAGGCAGGAGCGCCGAGTCGGGACGTGGGACGTCACTCGGCGCCTCGGGCCGGGAGTCGCGCGACACGTCAGGCGGCGGGTCAGGCGGCACGCTGCCGGGCTGGTCGGACACGGAGCGCGGGCGGACGGTCAGGACTGCTCGCTCGCGGCCGGCCCCCGGTCCGCAGCGAGCGCGGAGTCGAGGTCGGGGTGGATCTCGAAGACCTTGTCCAAGCCGGTGATCGAGAAGACCTTGAGCACGCGGTCGTCCTTGCCGACGAGGCGCATCGACCCGCCGCGCGTGCGCGCGAGCTTGAGCCGCCCGACGAGGACGCCGAGCCCCGTCGAGTCGAGGAACGTCACGTCCGACAGGTCGACGACGAGCCGGGTCCGGCCGCCCTGGATCTGCTCGTCCAGCTTCTCGCGCACGAGCGGCGCGGTGTACACGTCGATCTCGCCGCCGAGGTGCACCACGGTCTGGTCACCGTGGTCGGCGCGGGTGATCGAGAGATCCACCGGTGCCCCTTCCTTAGCCCACACTTGGTCCAACAGGGTCAGCCACGTTGCCCCTGCGTGACCGACCGCGGAGTAACATGCCCCGCTCGTCGGTTACCGTACCCCCACCTCCTACCGTTGCTCCACATGAACCGGGACCTGTCGCCCATCTCGACCGCTCCGGCCGCTGCCGGCCGGCGGGCGAGGCGCGACGCCCCGCCGCCGGAGCCCGAAGAGCTGCTGGCCCGCCTCGTCGGGCAGCAGCCGGAGCGTCTCGTCCACGTCCACGAGGTGCCGGCGCGCGTCGCCCGGACCGCCGAGTGGCCGGCGTGGACCGACCCGACCCTCCTCGGCGCCCTGACCGGTGCCGGCCTCGTGGCGCCGTGGTCGCACCAGGTGGAGGTGGCCGAGCACGCGCACGCGGGCCGGCACGTCGTCGTCAGCACCGGCACGGCGTCGGGCAAGAGCCTGGGCTACCTCCTGCCGATCCTGTCCGACCTCGTGTCGGGCGCGTCGGCCCCGAACGGGCGTGGGGCCACCGCGATCTACCTGTCGCCGACGAAGGCCCTCGCCGCCGACCAGCTGACGCGGGTCTCCGGTCTGGCGCTGCCCGGGGTGCGGCCGGCGACCTACGACGGCGACACCCCGACCGACGAGCGCCGCTGGATCCGCGACCACGCCAACCTCGTGCTGACCAACCCGGACCTCCTGCACCACTCGCTCCTGCCCGGGCACGAGCGGTGGTCCTCGTTCCTGCGGGCGCTGCGCTACGTCGTCGTCGACGAGTGCCACGTGTACAAGGGCGTCTTCGGGGCGCATCTCGCGGCGGTGCTGCGACGCCTCCGGCGCGTCGCGGCGCGGTACCGGGCCGAGCCGACGTTCGTGCTGGCGTCGGCCACCGTGGCCGACCCGCAGGACCACGCATCCCGCCTGCTCGGCCTACCGGTCGAGGCGGTAACACAGGACGGATCACCCCGTGCCGCAATGACGTTCGCTCTCTGGGAGCCTCCCGTGGTGATCGCGGCGGACGGCACCGCGCAGCGGGTCAGCACGATCACCGAGACCGGCGAGCTGCTGGCCGGCTGCGTCGGAGCCGACGTCCAGACCGTCGCCTTCGCCCGGTCCCGCGCCGGCGTCGAGGTGGTGGCGCGCATCGCCAAGGAGCGCGTGTCCGGCACCGACGAGCACCGCGTCGCCGCCTACCGCGGCGGCTACCTGCCCGAGGAGCGCCGAGAGCTCGAGCGGGCGCTGCGTGGCCGCGCGCTGCTCGGCCTCGCGGCGACGAACGCCCTCGAGCTCGGCGTCGACGTGTCCGGCCTCGACGCCGTCCTCGTGGCCGGCTGGCCCGGGACGCTGTCCTCGCTGTGGCAGCAGGCCGGCCGGGCGGGGCGGACCGGACGCCGGTCGCTCGCCGTGCTGGTCGCGGCCGACGACCCGCTCGACACCTACGTCGTGCACCACCCGGAGTCGATCTTCGGCCGTGGTGTCGAGGCCACCGTCGTCGACCCGGACAACCCGCACGTCCTCGGGCCGCACCTCGCCGCCGCCGCGGCGGAGCTGCCGGTCACCGAGGCCGACGTCGAGGTGTTCGGCCCCCTGACGCGTCCGCTGCTCGACGCACTCGTCGACCGCGGCATCCTGCGCAGGCGACCACGCGGCTGGTTCTGGGCGCGGGAGGACCGGCCGGCCGACCACCTGTCGCTGCGCGGCGCGGGCGAGCCGGTGCGCATCATCGAGACGCGCACCGGCCGGGTCGTCGGGACCGTCGACGAGGCGTCCGCGCACGCGCAGGTGCACACGGGCGCCGTCCACCTGCACCAGGGCCAGACCTGGGTCGTCACCGAGCTCGACCTCGAGGACCGCGCGGCCTTCGTCGTGCGCGGCGACCCGGGCTGGACGACGCACGCGCGCTCGGTGAGCGAGTTCGACATCGAGCACGAGGTCGAGCACGAGCAGTGGGGGCCGGTGCGCTGCTCCTTCGGGCACGTGACGGTCCGCAACCAGGTGGTCTCGTTCCTGCGCCGGCTGCCGGGCGGCGAGGTGATCGGCGAGCATCCCCTCGACCTGCCCCCTCATGCGCTCGGCACCAAGGCCGTCTGGTGGACGATGCCCGTCGACGACCTGGCCGCTGCCGGCGTCGACGAGCCGGCGATCCCCGGCGCGGCGCACGCCGCCGAGCACGCGGCCATCGGCATGCTCCCGCTCTTCGCGACCGCCGACCGCTTGGACATCGGTGGCGTCTCGACCGCGCTGCACCCGGACACCGGTCTGCCGACCATCCTCGTCTACGACGGCCACCCGGGCGGCGCCGGTTTCGCCGAGCGGGGGTACCGACGCGTGCGGGACTGGCTCGCGGCGACGCGGCACGCCGTGGCGGCGTGCGAGTGCCCCTCGGGCTGCCCGTCGTGCGTCCAGTCGCCCAAGTGCGGCAACGGCAACGAGCCGCTCGACAAGGCCGGTGCCATCGCGCTGCTCGACCTGACCCTGCGGCACGCGGGGCCGACGCCGTGACGCGCGGACCGGCACGCCGGCGCCCCTCCCCGCGGCGTGGGCGACCGGGAACGCCTGCCGCGCAAGGCGTCCCGGGCTCACCGGAGCCGACGTCAGGACGGCGCGTGTCGGCCGGCGGGGCGTCCACGACCGTGTCGGGCACGATGCGGACGATCGGCGGCGAGACCCGGCACGTCGTGCTCGACGGCGACGACGGGCTGACGTACGCCCTCGTCCTGCCGTCCGGGTGGAGCATCGCGTCCGAGCCGGGGGCGCGCGTCCTCGTGACGGGCGAGATGGCGGACGCGGCGGACGCGTCTGGCGGCTCAGGTGGCTCGGACGCATCGGAGGGCGCCGACGCGTCGGACGCCGCGGATGTGTCGCGCCCGGCGGACGGGCCGACCCTGAGGGTGCGGCGGATCTCGCCCGCGTGACGCGGGGCCACGCGGGAGCGCGTGAGCCTGTCGTGAACCCTCACGGTTCCACACCGTGAGACATAAGTAGACGTTATTTGACCGGTAACGGTTTGCTATTTCAAACTCCCACTCAGCGGAT
>NZ_JBPGXG010000070.1:0-23298 GCF_056755255.1 Monashia sp. HAY1-5C
CGAGGAGGGCGCGCAAGAGCCAGAGGAAACCACCGAACGGCAGGATCGGCGTGAACATGGTGCGCAGGTGGAGCGCGTAGTCGTCGAACGCCTCGACCCCGGCGAAGATCTTGAGGTTGCCGTACATGTGCGCCAGCACGTAGAACACGAAGAGCGCGCCCGAGACCGCCATGAGGATCTTCATGAAGACGGTGGTTCGGCGAGCGGATGCAGGTCTGTTCGATCCCGTCGCCGGGAGAGTGTTTGTCGCCACGGGGGCACCCTATCCCCGCTGTTGAGCGGCCTCGGCCGCCTACCCTCCGGTACGCCGCGAGTGTGACCATTTCCACGAAGCGCCGTGTCGGACGCCGCGCCGGTGTTGCCCCCAAAGCGCTGCGCGAGGCCCCGCCGCTCAGTACCTTCTGCCGGGTCAACTCACATCGGAGGACCCATGACCGAGCCGATCCCGGCCACCGACCACCACCACTCGTTCCCCGCCCCGAGCACCGCGCCGGACTCGTCGGCCACCGTCGCGCCGACGCCCGCTGCCGCGGCGCCCCTGCTGCCCTCGGCCCACCAGTACGCGGGCCCGGGCACCGGCCCCGTCGGCAAGGTGCGCTCCACCGGCGTGTGCATGCTGCTCTGCATCGTCACCCTCGGGGTGTACTCCTGGGTCTGGTACTACCAGACGCACGAGGAGATGAAGCGGCACACGGGTGAGGGCATCGGCGGCGCCCTCGGCCTCGTCATCGCCTTCTTCGCGGGGATCGTGTCGGCGTTCCTGTCGCCTGCCGAGGTCGGACGCCTCTACGAGCGCCGCGGGCAACGGGCGCCGGTCAGCGCCGTCACCGGGCTGTGGGCCGTGCTCGGGGTCTTCGTCCTCGTCGGTCCCATCGTGTGGTTCGTCAAGACCAACGGGGCCCTCAACGCGTACTGGCGCTCGCTGGGCGCCCAGGGCTGACCCGACGACCGGGCACGGGTCGAGACCTCGGGCCTCGACCCGTGCTCAGGTCCTGCGTCGGCCGATCTTCGAGCCGAGCCAGACGAGGGGGTCGTAGCGCCTGCCCACGACGCGCTCCTTCATCGGGATGATCGCGTTGTCGGTGATCCGGATGTGCTCCGGGCAGACCTCCGTGCAGCACTTCGTGATGTTGCACATCCCGATGCCCTGCTCGTCGCGGGCGCGGTCGGCGCGGTCGTGCCGGGCGTCGAGCGGGTGCATGTCGAGCTCGGCCGCCCGGATGAGGAAGCGCGGCCCGGCGAACGCCTCCTTGTTGTCCTCGTGGTCGCGCAGGACGTGGCACGTGTTCTGGCAGAGGAAGCACTCGATGCACTTGCGGAACTCCTGCGAGCGCTCGACGTCGACCTGCTGCATCCGGTAGTCGCCCGGCGCGACGCCCTCCGGTGGGGCGAAGGCCGGGATCTGCCGTGCCTTCTCGTAGTTGAACGACACGTCGGTGACGAGGTCGCGGATGACGGGGAAGGCCCGCATCGGGGTCACGGTCACCGTCTCGGTCTCGCTGAACGTCGACATGCGCGTCATGCACATCAGCCGGGGGATGCCGTTGACCTCGGCGCTGCACGAGCCGCACTTGCCGGCCTTGCAGTTCCACCGGACGGCGAGGTCGCCCGACTGGGTGGCCTGGAGCCGGTGGATGACGTCGAGGACGACCTCGCCCTCGTTGACCTCGACGGTGTAGTCGACGAGCTCGCCACCGTCGGCGTCGCCGCGCCACACCCGGAACGCCGCGTCGTAGGTCATGACCCGCTCCCGTCCGTCGGCTGACCGGTGGCCCCGATGCCCGCGAGCTCGGCAGGCGTGAGGTACTTGGCCAGCTCGTCGCGCTCGAAGAGGGCCAGCAGGTCCTCGCGCATCGCCGGCATCGGCTGCTCGTCGACGCGTATGCCCTCACCCTCGACCGAGCAGATGAGGTTGCGGGCGCGCCAGTGCGGGTCCATGTCCGGGTAGTCGTCGCGCGTGTGGCCGCCGCGGGACTCCTGACGCAGCAGGGCCGCCCGCGCGACGCACTCGCTCACCGCGAGCATGTTGCGCAGGTCGAGAGCGAGGTGCCAGCCGGGGTTGAACTGTCGGTGGCCCTCGACCGTCAGGTGCCCGGCCCGCTCCTTCAGCTCCTCGAGCTTCGTGAGCGCCGTCTCGATCTCCTCGGCCTTGCGGATGATGCCGACGAGGTCGTTCATCGTCTGCTGCATCTCCTGGTGGAGGGTGTACGGGTTCTCGCCGCCCTCCTCCTCGAAGGGGGCGAGCGCGGTGGCGGCCGCGGCGTCGACCGCCGACTGCGGGGCGACCGGTCGGGCCTCGCCGAGCTGCCGGACGTAGGCGGCCGCACCGGCCCCGGCGCGCGCCCCGAAGACGAGCAGGTCGGACAGGGAGTTGCCGCCGAGGCGGTTCGACCCGTGCATGCCCCCGGAGACCTCACCTGCGGCGAAGAGGCCGGGAACCCGGGCGGCGGCAGCGCTGTCGGGGTCGACCTCGACACCGCCCATGACGTAGTGGCACGTCGGGCCGACCTCCATCGCCTCCCGGGTGATGTCGACGTCGGCGAGCTCCTTGAACTGGTGGTGCATCGACGGCAGCTTCTTGAGGATCTCCTCGGGGCTGCGCCGCGACGCGATGTCGAGGAACACGCCACCGTGGGGCGAGCCGCGCCCGGCCTTCACCTCCGAGTTGATCGCACGCGCGACCTCGTCGCGGGGGAGCAGCTCGGGCGGGCGCTTGTTGTTGTCCGGGTCGGTGTACCAGCGGTCGCCCTCCTCCTCCGTCTGGGCGTACTGCCCCCGGAAGACGTCGGGCACGTAGTCGAACATGAAGCGCCTGCCCTCGGAGTTCTTGAGCACCCCGCCGTCGCCACGCACGGACTCGGTGACGAGGATGCCCTTGACGGAGGGCGGCCAGACCATCCCCGTCGGGTGGAACTGGACGAACTCCATGTTGACGAGCGTCGAGCCGGCGCGCAGCGCCAGGGCGTGGCCGTCCCCGGTGTACTCCCACGAGTTCGAGGTCACCTTGAAGGACTTGCCGATGCCGCCGGTGGCGAGCACGACTGCCGGTGCGTTGAACCGGACGAAGCGCCCTGACTCGCGGAAGTAGCCGAAGGCTCCGGCGACGGCACCGCGCTCGTCCTGGAGCAGGTCGGTGATCGTGACCTCCGCGAAGACCTTGAGGTGGCTCTCCGGGTCGCCCGACGCGCGCTGGTCGTCCTGCTGGAGGGAGACGATCTTCTGCTGCATCGTGCGGATCAGCTCGAGGCCGGTGCGGTCACCGACGTGCGCGAGGCGGGGGTACTCGTGGCCGCCGAAGTTGCGCTGGCTGATGCGCCCGTCGGGGGTGCGGTCGAAGAGCGCGCCGTACGTCTCCAGCTCCCAGACGCGGTCGGGGGCCTCCTTGGCGTGCAGCTCGGCCATCCGCCACGAGTTGAGGAACTTGCCGCCGCGCATCGTGTCGCGGAAGTGCACCTGCCAGCTGTCCCTGCTGTTGACGTTGCCCATGCTCGCGGCGATGCCGCCCTCGGCCATGACGGTGTGCGCCTTGCCGAACAGCGACTTGCAGATGATCGCGGTGCGCAGGCCGGCCTCGCGGGCGGCGATGGCGGCCCGCAGGCCCGCCCCGCCGGCACCGACGACGAGGACGTCGTAGTGGTGGGTCTCCAGCTCGGCGGCCATCAGTTGTAGAACCTCAGATCGGTCAGGGCCCCGGACGCGACCAGGGCGATGTAGAGATCGGTGATCATCAGGGTGCCCAGGGTGATCCAGGCCAGCTGCATGTGGCGGGTGTTGAGCCGCGACACGACGGTCCACGCGCGGTAGCGCATGGGGTGCTTCGAGAAGTGCTTGAGCCGGCCGCCCATGAGGTGGCGACACGAGTGGCACGACAGCGTGTAGAGCCACAGGAAGGCCACGTTGACGAGCATCACGACCGTGCCGAGGCCCACCCCCACCCCGCCGTCCTTGCCGTGCAACCCGTCGAAGGCGTCCAGCGTGTTCATGGCCGACACGACGACGGCGGCGTAGAAGAAGTAGCGGTGGGCGTTCTGGAGGATGAGCGGGAAGCGTGTCTCGCCCGTGTACGTCGCGTGCGGCTCGGCGACGGCGCAGGCGGGTGGCGAGAGCCAGAACGCCCGGTAGTACGCCCTGCGGTAGTAGTAGCAGGTGAGCCGGAAGCCGAGCAGGATCGGCAGGAGGAAGAAGGCGTACGGCACGAGGGGTGGCATCTCACCGATCCAGGTGCCGAGGTGCCGCGCCTCGGGGTGGCACGAGGCCGTCACGCAGGGGGAGTAGAACGGCGTCAGGTAGTGGTAGGTCGCCACGAAGTAGTCGCGCTGCATCGAGGTGCGGACGAGGGCGTAGAGCAGCCAGATGACGATGAGCGTGAAGGTGACCGCCGGCGGGAGCCACCAGCGGTCGGTCCGCAGCGTCCGCGCGCCGATCCGGGCCCTGCCCGGCGAGCCGACGCCACCGGCGACGGACCCTCCGCTCGAAGCCGGGTCGAGCCTCGTGTCACTCATCGTGCGAACCTCCACCGTCGTTGGTCGGGCGCCGTCCTCACTCTAGTGTCACGTGCGTCACATCCGGGTGATGGCGGCCCATCCGTGTCGGTCCGCCTCAGGTACGCCGCTCGGACTCCGGCGCGCTCACGCGGCCGGGTGGACGACCGCGCGCCGGGTTGCGTCGCGGGAGGTGACCGCCGTCGTGTAGTGCTCGAGGAGCCGCCCGACCAGCGACCCCCACGAGCGGTTTCGGACGAGGTCGTGTCCGCGCCGCCCGAGGTCCTCGGCGTGGGCGGGCGAGGCGAGCACGCGGCCGACCTGCCTGCGCAGTGACCCGGGCTCAGCGGGGTCGAAGAGGTAGCCGTTGAGCCCGTCGGTCACGAGGTCGATCGGGCCTCCGGCCCGCGGTGCGACGACGGGCAGGCCGCTGGCGCCGGCCTCCTGGATGGTCTGGCCGAAGGTCTCCGCGCTCCCGGTGTGCACGAAGACGTCGAGGCACGCGTACGCCCGGGCGAGGTCGTCGCCGTGCCGGGGCCCGAGCAGGACGGGTGGCCGGTTCGGGCGGCGAGCGGATGCCGCGACCGCCTCGGTGAGCGCGGTGCCGACGGCAGTCCGGGACGGTCCGTCGCCCACGACGACGAGGCGGGTGCCCGGCAGGTCGGCGAGCTCGGCGAGACGCTCGACCTCCTTCTCCGGGGCGAGCCGGCCGACGTAGCCGACGAGGCGTTCGCCGTCCGGCGCCAGCTCGCGACGCAGCGCGCGGGTCAGGGCGTCGGCGCGCCAGGCCGGGTTGAACAGCTCGGCGTCGACGCCGCGGCCCCAGACCACCGTGCGCGGCACGTCCTGCTCGCGCAGCTGGTCGAGGGCCGCGCTCGACGGGGCGAGCGTCAGGTCCGCCCAGCCGTGGATCCGGCGGATCCAGCGCCACGTCGTCGCGGCCGCCGCTGCGCCCGCGGGCCCGGGCGTGTGCTGCCGGACGTAGGCCGCCATGTCGGTCTGGAAGACGGCGACCGCCGGGAGGTCCAGCGCGCGGGCCGCGGCCAGACCGCGGGCGCCGAGGACGAACGGGCTGGCGACGTGCACGACGTCGGGACCGAAACCCGCGAGGAGGCGCTCGATCTCGGGCACGGGCAGGCCGACGTCGAACTGGCGCACCGGCAGCGACGCGACGCGGTGGACGGTCGCACCCTCGAACTGGGACGGCCCGAGCTCGCGTGAGCGGGGTGCGATGACGACGACCTCGTCACCACGGCGGCGCAGCTGCTCGACGACGCGGCAGACGCTCGTCGTGACGCCGTTGACGCTCGGCAGGAACGACTCCGTGACGATCGCGATGCGCACGCCACCACGGTCGCGGTCCGGCGGGCCCGCCGGGCGACGCGCTGACGTGGGTCGGGTGACGACTGGGTGACGACCTCGTGCCGGAGACCGCCTCGACGGCTCGTGTCGGCTCCCTCGACGGGTTCTGGCCGGGTTCTACGGCTTGACCCAGCACGTCCAGCGGACGAGGCGCAGGTAGCCGAGCCGCTCGTACACCGGCTGGCCGGCGTCGCTCGCGACGAGCGCCGCCGGCTGCCCGGGCCAGGCCGTCGTGGCCGCCCACGTCAGGGCCGCGCCGGCGCCACGGCCGCGGGCCGACGGCAGGACCGCGACGTTCTCGACGACGGTCAGCCCGGCCGCCGAGTGCGCGGCCGACGTCGCCGCCGGCTCGCCGTCGACGTAGCCGACGAAGATCCGCGTCCTGCCGTCGACGACCTCCGGACGGTAGAAGTCACCGGGCGGCAGCTGGGCCATGTCCGGCATCGGGTAGCCCTCGACGAGAACGCGCTGGGCGTCGGCGAGGGCGACCGGGTCGGTGGCCTCGCGCACGTCGACGGTCGAGACCGGCGGCTCGGTGACGGTCGACGTCGGGCGGAGCATGAACGGGGGGTGCCCGACGAGCCCCAGCCCGTGCGCCGCGAGGTCTGGGGCCGGGAAGGGGCTCACGAGGATGGCCGACGCGTCGGGCCCGTAGGTCGCGACGACGCCGGCGGCGAGCGCACCCCAGTCGTCGGGTGGACGCGTGACGATCGCCCAGTTGAGCATCGCCGAGGCGCCACCCCCCATGCCCGCGGAGAAGCTGTCGGCGTCGACGAAGCGCCCGCGCGCCGCCGTCGTCAGGGCGCGGGCCCATGACACGTGCGCGTCGATGCCCTGGCGCACGAGGGAGTCGGCGGGGTCGAGGTCGCGCTCCCAGCCCGTCGTCAGGTACTCGCCCTCGTCGGGCAGCATCGAGGTCATGGCTCCACTGTCGCGCCTCCCGGCTCACCACGGGCGGGTTCGCTGTGACAGGGCCGGCGCGGACGCCGCGAGGTGAGTCAGGTGAGGTCGGTGCGCCCGCGGGCGGTGAGCTCCTCGACGATCCGCTTGACGTCCTGGGCGCGCTCCGGTCGGGTGATGAGGAGGGCGTCCTGGGTGTCGACGACGACGAGGTCCTCGACGCCGATGAGGGCCACGAGACGGCCTCCGGTGGCGACCGTCGCCGTGGAGTCGATGCTGAGGATGTCGTCGGAGGGCCCGATCGCGGTGATGCCCGGCACGTCGCTCGACGCGTCGACGAGATGGGTCAGGGAGGCGAAGTCCCCGACGTCGTCCCAGCCGAGCGCCGCCGGCACGACGGCGACCCGCCCCGCGGCGGCGGCCGGCTCGGCCACGGCGTGGTCGATGGCGATCTTCTGGAGTCCGGGCCAGAGGTCGCGCATGCGACGCGGGTCCGCCGCGATGATCCGGAGGTGGTCCACCATGTCGGCGTGGTTCTCTGCGAGCAGCTCGAGCAGGGTCGTGGCGCCGACGACGAACATCCCTGCGTTCCAACGGTACTCGCCGGTCTCGAGGTAGCGGCGTGCGGTGTCGGCGTCCGGCTTCTCGACGAAGTCGTCGACACGGTGGGCGCTCGGTGCACCCGCGACGGCCAGCGGTGCACCGAGTCGGATGTAGCCGAATCCGGTTGCCGCGTGGGTGGGTTCGATGCCGATGGTGACGAGCTCGCCCTCCCGCGCGACGGCGACGGCCTCGCGGACCGCGCGCTCGAAGGCGTCCGTGTCGGCGATGACGTGGTCGGCGGCGAACGACCCGAGCACGGCCTCCGGGTCACGCCGCTCGAGGATCGCGGCGGCGAGGCCGATCGCCGGCATCGAGTCGCGCGGCGAGGGCTCCCCGACGACCGCGTCGTGCCCGAGCATCGGCAGCTGCGCCCGGACGGCGTCCTCGTGCGCGATGCCCGTCACGACGAGCATCTGCTCGCCGACGAGCGGCTGGAGCCGGTCCCACGTGGCGCGCAGGAGCGACTGTCCGGACCCGGTGAGGTCGTGGAGGAACTTGGGGGACTGGCGGCGCGAGATCGGCCAGAGCCGCGTGCCGGACCCGCCGGCGGGGATGACGGCCCAGAAGCCGGGGATCGCACTCATGGGGGACACCGTACCGATGGGCAGCCAGGTGGCCGAGCGGGTCCGAGCCCCGCCCGGCCCCGGCCCGACCACGGCCCGACACGCGCCGGCGCCCGCCCGGGCGGGTGACGCTCAGCCGATGTCGCGCCGCCGCAGGGCGCCCAGCCCGAGGCCCGCGACGGCCACCGCGACCCCGGTGAGCAGGACGAGGGGCAGGACCCGCAGCTCGTCGGCCGGCATCGAGGGCACGTGACCGAACGGCGACAGGTCGGTCATCCACGGGGGCAGGCCGAGGACGAGGACGAGCTCGCCGAGGAGCAGGAAGACGACGAGGGCCGCCCACGCGAGACCGGTGAGCCGCGGGGCGGCCCCGACGAGCAGCATCGCGACGGCGACGCAGACCCAGATGGCCGGGACGGTGACGAGCGCGGCCGCGACCAGGCGGCCGACGGAGCCGGCGCCGTCTCCGGCGGTCCGGCCGGCCGCCAGACCGGCGGTCAGGCCGAGGAGCCCCATCGCCCCGGCGGTGGCCACGGACGCGAGGAGCAGGTGCGAGAGGGCCCAACGGGTCCGCGTCGCCCCGGTCGCGAGCAGCGCCTCGGCGCGCAGCGCGGCCTCCTCCGTGTGCAGCCGGGTCACGAGCGAGATGCCCATCGCGGCGACGGCGTAGGCGGCGATGTGCAGCTCGGTCGCGAAGAAGGCGTCGGCCATCGAGCTGTCCTGGCCCGTGGCACCGGCGAGCTTCTGCAGGAGCTCGCGCGTCGACCCGGACGAGTCCAGCGACTGGACGCTCGTCGCGATCGAGCCGACGACCGAGCCGAGGACGACGACGCTGACCGACCAGCCGACGAGGGTCCCCCGCGCGAGACGGGCCGTCAGGCCCCCGACGGACCGCATCGACCCGCGGGCCCGCCCCGGTCGGCTCGGCAGGATCCCGGCACCGAGGTCGCGGCGCTCGCGCAGCCGGAACGCCGCACCGACGAGGACGACGAACGCGGCGAGGCCGAGCCACAGCGGCCGGAGGTCGTCGGCGCCGTAGGGCGACACACGCTCGCCCCAGCCCAGGGGTGAGAGCCACACGAGGAACCGCGCCGGGCTGCCTTCCGCGGCGGTGTCGCCGAGTGCCCGCAGCACGAAGGCGACGCCGAGTGCCCCCAGCGAGATCGCCGCCGTGCCCCGCGTCGTCTCGGTCAGCTGGGCCGCGACGGCGGTGATGCCCACCCAGGACAGGCCCATGACGGCCCACGCCACGGCGAACGCGAGCGAGCCCCGTCCGTCGAGGCCGACGCCGGCGAGGGCGGCGGCGCTGAGCACGGCCGTGGCGACCACGGCCCCGGCGCCGAGCGCGACCGCGGCCGTCAGCGGTGCGCGGCGCTCGACGGCCCCGGCGCCGAGCAGCTCGAGCCGGCCCGCCTCCTCCTCGGTGCGGGTGTGCCGGCGCACGACGATGTAGGCGAGCAGGCACACGAAGACGCCGCCGAGCAGGATCGTCTTGAACACCGCGAAGGAGTCGAGGCTCAGGCTCGTGGCCGGGCCGTAGAGCGCGACCGTCGCCGGGCTGTCGATGATCGGTCGGAAGACCGACAGGGCGCCGGCGAGGGTCGGGTAGAGGTCGAGCGTCGCCCGGGCCGACCCCGCAGCGAACCCGGTGAGGGCGAGGACGCTCACCGGCACGAGGACCCGGTCGCGCCGGGACGCCAGGCGAAGCAGCGAGCCCGTTCCGGTGAGGGCGCTCATCGCGGCGTCGCCACCCCGGCCGGTGTCCCGTCGGCGCGGACCCCGGCAGCGCTGGGCCGGTACTGCTCCATGAAGAGCTCCTCGAGCGTCGGGGGGGCGCTGGTCAGGGCCGTGATCCCGTGGCTGCCGAGCAGCGCCAGCAGCGCGCCGAGGTGGGCGCTCTCGACGCTGCACGAGACGTGGCCGTCGGACACCACGACGTCGGAGACGCCGTCGAGGGCGGCGAGTCGGGCCGGGTCCGCCGGCCGGTCGAGCGTCGCCTCGACCCGCGTCCGGGACAGGTGCCGCAGCTGGGCCAGGGTCCCGGACTCGACGTTGCGTCCCTCGCGGATGATGCTGACGCGGTCGCACAGCGACTCGACCTCCGACAGGATGTGGCTGCTCAGCAGGACGGTGCCACCGGCAGCGCGGAACTCGCGGACCGCGTCCTTGAAGACGGCCTCCATCAGCGGGTCGAGACCCGAGGTGGGCTCGTCGAGGACGAGCAGCTCGACGTCGGAGGACAGCGCGGCGACCAAGGCGACCTTCTGCCGGTTGCCCTTGGAGTACGAGCGGCCCTTCTTCGTCGGGTCGAGGTCGAAGCGGGCGAGCATGTCGGCGCGCCGCCGCTCGTCGATGCCACCGCGGAGCCGGGCGAGCAGGTCGATGACCTCCCCGCCGGTGAGGTTTGGCCAGAGGGCGACGTCGCCGGGGACGTAGGCCAGACGCCGGTGCAGCGTCTCGACGTCGCGCCAGGGGTCCCCGCCGAGCAGCGACGCGCGACCGGCGTCGGCGCGCAGCAGGCCGAGGAGGATCCGGATCGTCGTCGACTTGCCGGCGCCGTTGGGACCGAGGAACCCATGGATCTCGCCGGCGGACACCTCGAGGTCGAGGCCGTCGAGGGCGACGACGTGGCCGAACGTCTTGCGGAGGTCGTGGACCTCGATCGCCGTGGTCATGCCATCGACAATACACAGGATTCACGATTTACTGAATGTTATGGCGGATGGTTAGGGTGAAGGCCCGACGACCGAAGGAGCGGTGGATGACCGAGCGCGACGAACGAGCGGTCGCCGCCTACGTCGAGCGGTTCGGCAACGTCCTCACCGAGGCCGGCATGCCAAGGCTCGCGTCCCGCGTCTTCGCCCAGCTGCTGGCCGACGAGGACGGACGCATGACCGCGCTCGAGCTCACCGAGGCCCTCGACGTCAGCCCCGCAGCCGTGTCGGGTGCCGTCCAGTACCTGACCCAGACCCACCTCATCGGCAAGGAGCGCGAGCGTGGCTCGCGTCGCGACGTCTACGTCGTGCACCTCGACGCGTGGCACGAGGCGATGCTGAGCCGCGACCGGCTGCTCGGTCAGATGGAGGCCTCGGTCCGGGCCGGGCTCGAGGCCGTCGGCGGGGTCGACAGCGCGGCCGGTCGGCGCCTCGCCCTGTCCGTCGAGTTCCTCGACCACGTCGCGCAGGAGATGGCCGGCATGCACGAGAGCTGGGAGCGGCGCCGGGCGCAGGTCGCGGCGCAGTGGCCGACCGAGGCGTGAGCCGCCCGAGCGTGAGCCGCCCGACGTGTGAGCCGCCCGACGCGTGAGCCGCCCGGCGCCTGAGGGGTCCCCAGCGCCTACGGCAGGCCGGACGCACCTGCCGGGGACGTGAGATCGACAACGTCGGGGCCCCGACGGACCCGTACGCGCCGGGCCCGTGGCTACGCTCGGCACCATGGCTGAAAGCACCGGCGCGCGCTCCGAGTCCGACCTGCCCATCGAGCCCGTGTACGACGCGTCGGCGCTGGCGGGGTGGGACCCGGCGGCCAAGCTGGGCGCGCCGGGGGGCTACCCGTTCACGCGGGGGGTGTACCCGTCGATGTACACCGGACGGCCGTGGACGATGCGCCAGTACGCCGGGTTCGGCACCGCCAAGGAGAGCAACGAGCGCTACCACCAGCTGGTGCAGGCCGGCACCGGTGGGCTGTCGGTGGCCTTCGACCTGCCCACGCAGATGGGCTATGACTCCGACGAGCCGATCGCGCACGGCGAGGTCGGCAAGGTCGGGGTGGCCATCGACAGCCTGGAGGACATGCGGGTTCTGTTCGACGGGCTGCCGCTGGACAAGATCTCCACGTCGATGACGATCAACGCGCCGGGCTCGACGCTGCTGCTGCTCTACCAGCTGGTCGCCGAGGAGCAGGGCGTGCCCGGCGACGCGCTGACCGGCACGATCCAGAACGACGTGCTCAAGGAGTACATCGCCCGCGGCACCTACATCTACCCGCCGCGCGAGTCGCTGCGCCTGGTCGCGGACGTGTTCGCCTACTGCCAGCGGGAGCTGCCGCGCTGGAACACCATCTCGATCAGCGGCTACCACATGGCCGAGGCCGGCGCGACGCCGGTGCAGGAGATCGCCTTCACCCTGGCCAACGCGATGGAGTACGTCCGGGCCGCGCAGGCCGCCGGCCTGGCCGTGGACGACTTCGCGCCGCGGCTGTCGTTCTTCTTCGTGGCGCGCACGACGCTGCTGGAGGAGGTGGCCAAGTTCCGGGCGGCCCGCCGGATCTGGGCCCGGATCATGAAGGAGCAGTTCGGCGCGGCGAACCCCAAGTCGATGATGCTGCGGTTCCACACGCAGACCGCCGGGGTGCAGCTGACCGCCCAGCAGCCGGAGGTCAACCTCGTCCGGGTCGCGCTGCAGGGCCTCGGGGCGGTGCTGGGCGGCACCCAGTCTCTGCACACCAACAGCTTCGACGAGGCCATCGCGCTGCCGACCGAGAAGGCGGCCCGGCTCGCGCTGCGCACCCAGCAGGTCATCGCGTACGAGACCGACGTGACCAAGACCGTCGACCCGTTCGCCGGCTCCTACGTCATCGAGTCGATGACCGACCAGATCGAGGCCGCCGCGCTCGAGCTCATCGGCCAGGTCGAGGACCGCGGCGGGGCGGTCGCCGCGATCGAGCAGGGCTTCCAGAAGTCCGAGATCGAACGCTCCGCCTACCGGGTCCAGCTGCAGATCGACGACGGGGAACGGACCGTCGTCGGGGTCAACCGGTTCACCCTGGAGCAGGAGGAGCGCTACGAGCCGCTGCGGGTCGACCCGCAGATCGAGGTCGAGCAGCGCGAACGGCTCGCCGCGCTGCGCGCCGGCCGGGACCAGACCGCGGTCGACGCCGCCCTGGCCCGGCTGCAGGAGGCCGCCCGCGGCACCGACAACGTCCTCTACCCGATGAAGGAGGCGCTGGCCGCCCGCGCCACCGGCGGCGAGGTCGCCCACGCCCTGCGCCAGGTGTGGGGCACCTACCAGCCCCGCGAGACCTTCTGACCCGCCGACCTCCTGCCCACGCCCAGCCCACGACGCCGCGCCCACCCCGCCGTTATCCGCCGGGCCGGGTGGCCGGAACGAACCCGGTTCACGCCTCCTCAGGCGCCTTGGACCCGGTTGGTTCCGGTCACTCGTCCCGAGCGCAGGCGACGCACGCCCTGGGCCCGCCGCAGGGCGACCGCGTCCTCGAGGACACGTCTGACGACCCCCGGCTCGAACATGACCTGCTCCCACGTGAACCGCAGCACGAGCCAGCCGCGGACGACGAGGCCGTTGTAGCGCCGGCAGTCCCGGTCGAAGGCCCCGCGCTCGACGTGGAACTCATGGCTGTCGGCCTCGAGGACGATCCGCAGAGCCTCGTCCGCGAGGTCGACCCGGGCGTAGAAGTCCTCGTACCGGATCCGCGTCTGGGGTTCGACGACGAGCCCCGGCACGTCGAGGGCGATCGCCCGCAGCGACGACTCGAACGGACCGGCTGCTCGAGCATCCGACGCAGCGACGACGCGTGCCACCCGGTCCCGCTGGCGCCGGGGGAGCCAGGCGCTGCGGGCCAGGACCTCCCGCGGCCCCAGGCCCGAGCGACGCGCGGAGTCGGCCACCGACAGCGCGTCCGCGAACGGCAGGTCCACGCAGCAGTCGATGAGGGTGCGGACCGGCGTCGTCACCCAGCCGTCGGCGACGTCGTCGGCGTCGAGGTCGCGCCAGTGCACGGTCACGCCCTCGGACGCGCCCGCCACCAGGCTTCGCTTGGCCCGCACGGTGACATGCGGCTCCGGCGGCGCCATCCGCACCTTCCAGCCCCAGTGCAGCGCCGCCGTCGTGTGCGATGCGGCTCCGCTGAGCCGGAGGGCGGCCGCGCGGGACGCGTCGGTCCCGGCCAGGCAGTAGCGGCCCCGTGACGTGCGCACCACGACGCCGGCGTCGAGGGCCGCGTCGACGTGTCGCCAGTGCACCACGGACAACCGCAGCTGCCGACGGGTCGCCGTACCGCCGAGCCGAACCAGAGCCTTGACCGCGCGCATGCGCCGATGCTGCCTCCCGGAGTCGATGCCGCGAGCGCGTCCTCCACAGGGTCCGGTGGCCGGATCGAACCTCGGAAACGCGCCCTGGGAGCCGTTCGGCCGGTTCGGTCCGGCCACCCGGCCCGCCGGCGGACGAGAAGTTGCGCGGTGAGCCGCGCGAGAGGGCGGGGTCAGGGGAGCAGACGGGTGGGGTCAGCGGGGCCGGGCCCCGAGGCCCTGGCACGCGGACGAGCCCGCCTCGACGCCGGCGCGCAGCGCGGCCGCGCGCGAGCCGCCGCTCAGCCACACCGACAGGAGGCCGGCGTTGAAGGCGTCCCCGGCTCCGGTGGCATCGACGTGCTCGACCAGGGGCGCCTCGACCGCCTCGTCGGTCCCCTCGCCGACCCACCGGGCCCCCGACGCGCCGTCGGTCGCGACGACCTCCCGCACCCGGGCGAGCACCCGCTCGAACCCGCCGAGCGCCGCGAGCTCGGAGGCGTTGGGCAGGAGCAGGTCGACGCCGTCGACCCACGACAGGAAGGCCTCGGCGCCTTCCCGGTCGACGAGAGCCGACGCCTGGGGGTCGACCGAGACGCTCCAACCGAGGTCGCGGGCCTGCCGCAGCGCCTCGAGCCCGCCGTCCCGTGACCCGCGGTCGAGCAGGACGTAGCCGGACAGGTGCAGGTGCGGCGGCTCGCGGTCGTCGTGGGGCAGGTCGGCGAGCCACACGTCGTCGGGACAGAAGGCGCGGTTCGCGCCGCGGTCGGGCAGCATCGTCCGCTCGCCGTCCGCATCGAGCAGCACGGTGACGACGCACGTGGGCAGCACCGGGTCGACGGCGAAGGCCGTGCGCACGTGCCGCTCGGCGAGGTCCGCGGCGACGGCGCGGGCGGCGAGGTCGTTGCCGACACGGGCCACCACGGTGACCGGCATGCCGGCCCACGCGAGCCACGCGGCCGAGTTGCCACCGGCGCCACCCGGCACGAGCCGCACCGACGAGGGCGTGTCGGTCCCCCACCGGATCGGCCCACCGGGTGCCGTGATGACATCGAGCCCGACGTCACCGACGACGACCACCGACCGCATCGGTCAGGCCCCCGCACCCGGTCGAGACAGCCGGGCGACGTGGGCTGCCACCTCGCCGGCCAGGCGCGCGTTGGCGAGGACGAGCTCGACGTTGGCGCGCAGGGACTCGCCACCCGAGCTGTCGTGGAAGTACTCGAGCAGCCGGGGCGTCACGTCCTTGCCGTGCACGCCCTCCCGCTCGAGGACCGCGAGGCCCTCGGCCACCAGGCGGTCGTGCAGGCCGCGGTCGACCTGGCGGTCCTCGGGGAGCGGGTTGGCCAGGACCACGCCGGCCCGGTCGGTGCCGAGGCGGTCGCGGGCGGCGACGACGCGCGCCGCCTCCTCGGGCGTCTCGACGCGCCACGGCACGCGGTGCCCGGAGTCGGACAGGTAGAAGCCCGGGAACGCGTCGGTCCGGTAGCCGAGGACCGGCACCGACAGCGTCTCGAGGTACTCGAGCGTGCCCGCGACGTCGAGGATCGACTTGACCCCCGCGCAGACGACGAGGACCGGCGTCGACGCGATGACGCCGAGGTCGGCCGACACGTCGAAGGTCTCGGACGCGCCGCGGTGCACCCCGCCGAGGCCACCGGTGGCGAAGACGCGGATGCCCGCGAGGTGCGCGAGGGCCGAGGTCGAGGCCACGGTCGTGGCGCCGGTGCGCCCGAGGGCGGCGGCGACGCCGACGTCGCGCACCGACAGCTTCGCGACGTCGGGCTCGGTGCAGACCCGTTCGACCTCGGCCGGACCCAGGCCGACGTGCACGACCCCGTCGAGCACCGCGATCGTCGCGGGCACGGAGCCGCCGGCGCGCACCGCGTCCTCGATCCGTGCGGCCACCTCGACGTTGTCCGGGTGCGGCAGCCCGTGCGCGAGGATCGTCGACTCCAGGGCGACGACGCCGCGGCCCGCGTCGAGCGCCTCCCGGACCTCCTTCCGGACGACGAACAGGTCGGGCGATGGGGTCCGGTACGGCATGGCCACACCCTAGTTCGGGCTATCGACGGTGCGACGGGGATCCGCCGCGCGGGCACGCCGCGCACTCGCGCATCCCCGGCAGCGCGTAGATGAAGCAGCACGAGACCCGCCGCGGTTCCGGCCCGGTCGTCCGCCCGGCCGCACCGGTGGCGAGCCGTGACGCCGTGACCCACACGTCCTCGACGACGCCCCAGCGCTGCCGCGAGCCCATCCGCACCTCGGGCGCGAACCCGGCGACGACGTCGTGGACGAGGGCGTCGTAGCGGCTGCGGGCGAGCGCCGCACGATCCTCGGCGTCGGGTTCGGTCGTGACGACGACGTGCTGCGGGTCGACGACGATCCGGTGCGGGTTCAGACCCGGCGCGAGCTCGAACCCGAGCCCGGCGGCCTCGGGTGCGAGCACCCACGGCCCGAGGGCGGCCGCGAAGGCGAGCGGCGTCGCGGCCACCTCGCACCACCACTGGAGCACGAACGCCGCAGGCACGTGCGGGGCGACGGGAACGCCATGACGCCGTGTCATCTGCGTGCGCAGCGCGTCGCGCCACGGCGCGAGAGGGTCCGCGCCGGCGCGGGCGTGGGCGAGGACGTCGGCGCACCACGTCGTCGCGGGCGAGGCCTCGGGCGTGACGGTCGTGAACGGCAGGGAGTCGTCGACCCGACGCAGCACCTCCCCGACGTCGACCGGGGCCGGCTCGCCCGGCACCGCCGACGCCTCCGCCGCCCGTCCGTCCACGCCGCCTCCTGCCGGTCCTCGTCGGGGTGAGGCCCACGCCGACTCTCCCCGGATGCCGGGGAGGGTCCATCCTCTCGCTACAATCCCGTGCTCGTGACCGACGCCGCGCTCCCGCTGCCCTTCGACGCCATCGGGCGCGTCGTCGAGGAGCACGTGGCCGAGCTCATCGCGTTCCGTCGCGACCTGCACGCCCACCCCGAGCTCGGGCGCGGCGAGGTCCGCACCACCGCGGCGGTGGCCGAGCGTCTCGAGGACGCCGGCATCCGGATGCGCCGGCTCCGGGGCACCGGCCTGGTCGCCGACCTCGGAGCCGCCGACCCCGTGCAGCGGGTCGCGCTCCGGGCCGACCTCGACGCCCTGCCGATCCGCGAGACCACCGGGCTGGAGTTCGCCTCCGGCACCGACGGCGTCAGCCACTCGTGCGGCCACGACGTGCACACGACGGCCCTGCTCGGCGCCGCTCTCGCGCTCAAGCAGGTCGAGGCACGCCTCATCGCGGCTCGCGTCGGCGCACGCCTCGTCTTCCAGCCGGCCGAGGAGCTGATGCCCGGCGGCGCCGAGGACGTCGTGGCCCAGGACGGTCTCGTCGGCGTCGACCGGATCTTCGCGCTCCACTGCGACCCCGGCCTCGACGCCGGCCAGGTGGGGCTGCGCGTCGGCGCCATCACGGCGGCGGCCGACCAGGTCGAGGTCACCCTGAGCGGACGTGGTGGACACACGTCGCGGCCGCACCTGACCCAGGACCTCACGTACGCGCTGGCCAAGGTCATCACCGACGTGCCCGCCGTCCTGTCGCGACGGCTCGACCCCCGTGCCGGCGCGGCGCTCGTCTGGGGCTCGGTCCACTCCGGCGGCGCGCACAACGTCATCCCCTCCTCGGGCAAGGTCGGCGGCACGCTGCGGATGCTCGACGCGAGCATCTGGGACGGCGTCGAGCGGCTCCTCGAGGAGGTCGTCCACGGCGTCGTCGCACCGTACGCGGTGCACGCCGACGTGACGATCACCAAGGGTGTCCCGCCGGTCGTCAACGACGCCGGCTGCATCGACGCGCTGACCGCCGCGGTCACGGGCGCAGGGGCCTTCGTCGCGTCGACGCCGCAGTCGCTCGGCGGCGAGGACTTCGCCTGGTACCTGACGCACGTCCCCGGCGCCATGGCGCGGCTCGGCACGCGGACGCCCGGTGGCCCGACGTACGACCTGCACCGGGGCGACCTCGTCGTCGACGAGGCCGCCATCGCCATCGGTGCGCGGACCCTGGCCGGGGTCGTCTTCTCCGCGGCCTCCGGGCGCGGAGTCGAGACCGACCGGCCCCGCCGCCTCGGCCTGGCCCGCTGAGGACGTCGGCGACCCGGGCGACCCGGGCGACTCTTGCGACCCGGCGGCCTCGCCGGAGACGCCCGGTCGGTTCGGACCCATCGCACAGCCGGCGCCCGGTGTCCTGTCGATCTCACGTCGGAGCGGTCGCGGATCGGTAACACTTCCTGCGACTTGCGTCGAGCCGCGCA
The DNA here is from genome assembly GCF_056755255.1 of Monashia sp. HAY1-5C. NCBI lineage: Bacteria > Bacillati > Actinomycetota > Actinomycetes > Micrococcales > Intrasporangiaceae > Intrasporangium > Monashia sp. HAY1-5C. The sequence continues at coordinate 18,219 of NZ_JBPGXG010000070.1, forward strand.
GAACGTTGCCCACCCGGGTCTACAGTTCCGTGCTATCTGGGCCGATGTCGTCGTCGGCTCGTCGATATTCCTAAGGAGCAACCCTTGCGTCACGCAACGAAGGCCGCGGCTGTCGTGGCCGCCGCCGCTCTCGGCCTCGCGGCCTGCGGCAGCAGCACCGGCAACACGACGTCCCCCGGCAGCACGGGCGGCGGGTCCACCGGCTCCGCCGGTGGCGGCACGCTCAAGATCGGCATGGCCTACGACGTGGGTGGCCGCGGGGACCAGTCGTTCAACGACGCCGCCGCTGCCGGCCTGGACAAGGCCAAGTCCGAGCTCGGGGCCGACACCAAGGAGGCCTCGGCGGTCAACGGCGAGCCCGAGTCGGCACGCAAGGAGCGCCTGCAGCAGCTCATCGACGCCGGCTACACGAACATCGTGGCCGTCGGCTTCGCGTACGCCAAGGCCGTCGGGGAGACCGCCAAGGCCAACCCCGACGTCAAGTTCGCCATCGTCGACGACGCCTCGCCCGACTCGGCCGGCCCGAACGTCGAACAGATCACCTTCGCCGAGGAGCAGGGCTCCTTCCTCGTCGGTGCGGCCGCCGCCCTCAAGACCAAGACGAACCACATCGGCTTCATCGGCGGCGTCCAGACCGACCTCATCAAGAAGTTCGAGGCGGGCTACGAGGCCGGCGCCAAGGCCGTCAAGCCGGACATCAAGATCGACGTCAAGTACCTGACGCAGCCGCCGGACTTCTCGGGCTTCAACTCCGTCGACAAGGGCAAGGCCGCGGCCGACGGCATGTACCAGGGCGGCGCCGACGTCGTCTACCACGCGGCCGGCGGCTCCGGCGGCGGCGTCTTCACGGCGGCCAAGGCGGCCGGCAAGTGGGCCATCGGTGTCGACTCCGACCAGGCCAAGACCGCTCCGGCCGACGTCCGCGACGTCATCCTGACCTCGATGATCAAGAAGGTCGACGTCGGTGTCTTCGACTACATCACCTCGGTGAAGAACGGCACCTTCAAGGCCGGCAACAAGATCTTCGACCTCAAGGCCGGCGGCGTCGACTACGCCACGACCGGTGGTCACATCGACGACATCAAGAGCAAGCTCGACGACTACAAGCAGAAGATCATCTCGGGCGAGATCACCGTCCCGAAGTCCTGATCTGCTGGGCTCACAGGGGCCGCGGCCGTAGCGGCCGGCCCTCCCGGGCGGCCCGGGCGGCGCGTGCGCGTCGTCCGGGCCGTCGCATCTTCCGGAGTTCACCCCCCGGCACGTCGCGGGTTGTTAGGTTCGCAGGTGCTGGTTCAATACTCGATCGACGCCCGCGTCGACGCGGGCCCGCATGAGGAGTGTGTGTCATCGTCACCAACGAGTCCGTGACCGGGGGCGAGCCCGGCGAGCCTCCGCAGGCCGTCCACCGCGGTACCCCCGCCGTCCGGCTCGAGGGCATCACCAAGCGCTTCCCGGGCGTCGTCGCCAACAAGGACATCGCGCTCACCGTCGACAAGGGCACGGTCCACGCGATCGTCGGCGAGAACGGCGCCGGCAAGTCGACGCTCATGAAGATCCTCTACGGGGTCCAGCAGCCCGACGAGGGCACCATCGAGGTCGACGGCCAGGTGCGCCAGCTGCGCTCGCCCGCCGACGCCATCGCCGTGGGCATCGGCATGGTGTTCCAGCACTTCCAGCTCGCCGACAACCTCACCGTGCTCGAGAACGTCGTCCTCGGGGCCGAGAAGCTGCACGGTATCGGCGACGCCGCGCGCGCCAAGATCCGCGAGATCTCCGAGGCCTACGGCCTCGGCGTGCGCCCGGACGCGCTCGTCGCCGACCTCGGCGTCGGCGCCCGCCAGCGCATCGAGATCCTCAAGGTCCTCTACCGCGGCGCGCGCATCATCATCCTCGACGAGCCCACCGCGGTCCTCGTGCCGCAGGAGGTCGACGAGCTCTTCGACAACCTGCGTGAGCTGAAGTCCGAGGGCCTGACGGTCGTGTTCATCTCGCACAAGCTCGACGAGGTGCTCAAGGTCGCCGACGCCATCACCGTCATCCGGCGCGGCACCACCGTCGCCGAGGTCGACCCGACGGGCGTGACGCCGCGCCAGCTCGCCGAGCTCATGGTCGGGTCCGAGCTGCCGTCGCCCTCGACCGAGGAGTCCACGGTCACCCAGACGCCGGTCCTGACCATCGAGAACACCTCGCTCGCCGACCCCGCGGGCGGCCGCGACCTGCTCGACTCCATCGACCTGACGATCCACGCCGGCGAGGTCGTCGGCATCGCCGGCGTCGAGGGCAACGGCCAGGCCGAGCTCGTCGAGGTCATCATGGGCATGCGCGAACCCTCGAGCGGGCGCATCCTCCTCGGCGACGTCGACATCTCCGACTGGCAGGTCCGCGAGATCCGGGAGGCCGGCATCGGCTACATCCCCGAGGACCGCCACCGTCACGGGCTGCTCCTCGAGGCGCCGCTCTGGGAGAACGTCATCCTCGGCCACCAGACCGAGGGCATCAACGTGACCGGTCCCGGCGGCATCCTCGTCAACGCCGGCGGCGCCAAGCGCGAGACCCAGACGATCGTCGAGCAGTTCGACGTGCGGACGCCCTCGATCGACGTCACGTCCGGCTCGCTGTCGGGCGGCAACCAGCAGAAGCTCATCATCGGCCGCGAGATGCGCCGCAACCCGCGCGTCCTCGTCGCCGCCCACCCGACCCGCGGCGTCGACGTCGGCGCGCAGGCGGCGATCTGGGACCACATCAAGGCGGCCCGCCGCGAGGGCCTCGGCGTCCTGCTCATCTCGGCCGACCTCGAGGAGCTCGTCGGCCTGTCCGACACCATCCGCGTCATCCTCCGCGGACGCCTCTCCGGCGAGTTCGACCCGGACGTCGTCACCCGCGAGGAGCTCGGCGCGGCCATGACGGGCGCGCACTCGCCCGCCGGCGCCGAGGCCGCGCACGGTGCGAGCGCCGATGCGACCGTGGGCGCCACGGCGGACTCCACGGTGGACTCCACGGTGGACTCCACGGCCGACCCCACGGCGGACGGCCCTGCGGATCCGACCTGGGCAGCGTCGACCCACGAGCTCGATGCCGGCACCGACGACGAGGGGAAGACCCGATGAGCACCCGCCTCGACGCCCGCCGTCTCCTCATGGGAGCCGCGGCGCCGCTCCTGTCGATCGTCGTTGCGGTCGTCGTGACGACGATCATCCTGCTCGTCGCGGGTGACCCGGTCGGCGCGGTGTGGGCCCAGCTGTTCAAGGTGCCGCTGCCGCGCCAGGTGATCGCCATCATCAACGGCGCGACCGTCTACTACCTCTCGGCGATCGCGGTGGCCATCGGCTTCCGGATGAACCTGTTCAACATCGGCGTCGACGGCCAGTACCGCGTCGCCTCGTTCGCCGCAGCGCTCTTCGCGGGCCAGGGCTACCTGCCGGGCTGGCTCAACATCATCGTCGCGCTCGTCGTGGCCATGGCCTCGGGAGCCGTGTGGGCCGGCATCGCCGGCCTGCTCAAGGTGACCCGCGGGGTGTCGGAGGTCATCTCGACGATCATGCTCAACGCCATCGCGACCTTCCTCGTCGCGTTCCTGTTGAGCAAGACCGCGCAGCGGGTCCAGGGCAGCAACGCCACGAACACCAAGCCGCTGCCCGAGGACTCCCGCGTCCCCGGCATCTCCCTCGACGGCATCATCGCGACGCCGAGCAAGGTCTACGGCCTCGTCGTCCTCGCGATCCTCGTCGGCATCCTCTACTGGTTCGTCATCAACAAGACCCGGTTCGGCTTCGACCTGCGTGCGACCGGCCGCAGCGAGTCCGCGGCCATCGCGAGCGGGGTCAAGGTCAAGCGGATGGTGCTGACCTCCATGCTCATCTCGGGCGGGGCGGCGGGGCTCGTCGGCATGCCGTTGCTCTTCGGCCAGGACTACGTCTACGGCGACACGGTCCAGGCCGGTCTCGGCTTCGCCGGCATCGCCATCGCCCTCCTCGGTCGCAACCACCCGGTCGGCATCGCGTTCGCCGCCCTGCTGTGGGCCTACCTCGACGGGCAGGGCAACGGCCTGCAGATCAGCGCGGGCGTCAGCGACCGTCTCGTGCTCGTCATCCAGGGAGTCATCGTGCTGTCGGTCGTCATCGCGTACGAGGTCGTGCGCCGCGCGAACGTCCGCCTGGAGCAGCGCCGCGTCGCCACCGAGCTCGCCCGGCAAGCCGCCGCCCGGACGGAAGGAGTCCGGGTATGAGCGCCCCGGTCTTGACCGAGACAGCCCCGGCCACCGCCCCGGCGGCCCCGCGCACCGGCCGGCCGCGCTGGTTCTGGGCGGCGATCGTCGTCGGCGCCCTTCTCGTCGTCTCGACGGTGCGGGTCGTCACCGGCGCCAACGACATCGACTCCTCCGGCGCGCTCATGGCCGCCATCGGTCTCGCAGTGCCCATCGGCCTGGCCGGTCTGGGCGGCCTCTGGAGCGAGCGGGCCGGCGTCGTCAACATCGGTCTCGAGGGCATGATGGTCCTCGGCACGTGGGGTGGGGCCTTCTTCGGCTTCCACTACGGCCCGTGGGCCGGCATCCTCGGCGCGATCCTCATGGGCGTCGTCGGGGGCGCCATCCACGCCCTCGCGACGGTGGTCTTCGGGGTCGACCACATCGTCTCCGGCGTCGCGATCAACCTCCTCGGCACCGGTGCCGGCGCCTACCTCGCGGTGCGCACCTTCACCGGCCTGCCGGGTGGCGGTCCGACGCAGTCGCCACCGCTGCACCAGCTGCCGTTCCTGTCGGTCCCCGGTGTCTCGGACCCGCTGCTGAGCCTCGAGCAGAGGCACTGGTGGCTGCTGTCCGACCTCGCGTCGGTGCTGCGGGCCCTGACGACCAACCTCAACATCCTCACCGTCATCGCCGTGCTCCTCCTGGTCGTCACATGGTGGGTCATGTGGCGCACCGCCTTCGGTCTGCGGCTGCGGTCGTGCGGGGAGTCGCCGGTCGCCGCCGAGTCCCTCGGCATCAGCGTGTACCGCTACAAGTTCTCCGCCGTCCTCGTCTCCGGTGGGCTCGCGGGCCTCGCGGGCGGCTTCCTCGTCCTCGTCGCCAGCAACCTCTACC